>JADFQF010000230.1 GCA_022561955.1 Chloroflexota bacterium
CGACGGTTGGAAGCATCGGGTCGATCATCGCCATACTATCTTGGCCATCGTTGGCTGAGCCGTCCGACGTAACCTGCAGGCTCATCGAATCGAACGCGCCCGCTGCCATCATGGAGTTGTGGGCTATCATCGCGGCGTTGTGGACTTTCATATCGTCGATCTGGTGGCTAAGGCTATTCGAAAGGTACATCGCCAGGCCAAAGGCAAGGATAGTCATTATGACGAAGCTGGTTAACGAGAAGCGTACCAGCATATTTTCCCGAACTTTTTTCATTAATTACTCCAAATGCATGCAAACAACGCCCAAGCTCTATATTGGCTCATCCATCGTTTTACCTCATGGGTGACTACACTAACACTAGTATGCGGTTCACACATATCGCAGTACGTAGATTGCACATATTGCAGTACGTCGACAGTAGCCATGCCGTCACCTTCGACCTTGTCTAATGTGAAATAAGTACGTAGAAACTTGACCGTAACGCCATTCGAATTCTCCCCGGCGCACGGAAAACGAGACATTTTTTATATTGAGGAGCTGCTTACGTGACGGGAAGTTCTTCATCGGGCGCAACGCAGGAGCCTGACGATGAGATTATGCCGGACCAGCGTTTTACCAGACGACAGGCGGCATATTCCCTGTCGGCATTTGTAGCGGCATTGGTTGTGGTTGCTTTTGGGATTGCTTTTGCCTACCAGAGCGTCGACGACAGCAATTCGCCTCATGTGCATGGGGCGGAATCTCATATTCATTCCCCCCAGGGAGTCGGCCATGACGTCGACGAAGACATGAACGGGGAATTGACCTCGCCCGGCGAAACGCATGACGAGCCTGCCCTTGATGCGAGCGCAGGACATGAGCCGAAGGTGGACGAGCCTGATGAACAGGTGCAAGGTACCAACGAATGAAAAACGTATTTGTCAGTGCAAGTGGAGCACCTTCGCTCGCAATACCAATCTTTCACCTGGGATTAATGGCGACCGCTCTTTCGCTTGGCGTGGTGATATGGCAGTTGTCTTTTCACATCGCCTTCGCAGGGGAGCGCAACAGCATAATTGGGCACCTCGTTCATGCCGTGGGTGATACCGCGCTATTGCTTCCCCTGGCCCTGTTCGTAATAGTCATGGGCCTGAAATTCAGCGCTCGAATTGGACTGAACAGTTATAGCTGGCACGGAGTGGTGGGCTCGGCCTCTATCATTTCAATACTCTTCGTTCTCGGGGCGGTGCCCGGAGTGAGCATTCATGGAAATAGTCACGTCTTCGTCGACCGGATAATCGAGGGTTCTTCGCAATCATCTTCGGTAAATTCAGATGACAGGATGGGAGAGGACATGAAGGCCACGGAAATGAGTCTTTCAGAGGCCAGTCTGCACGGCTTTCACGACGGGGCGATATCCCAGATAATTGTCCTTCCAATGACGATCCTCGGCGTGCTTCTGCTATCGAAGTCGGGCAATCTGGCAAACGGCGCACGGCGACGGAAACCCCGATTATAAAATTACCGAGTGGAGTAGGGAGCCTTCTCATCCTCTCTCTTAGAGGCGCGCGTCATTCCGGCGAAAGCCGGTCCGCAGTGGCGGACTCCGAAGATATTCTTTGTAGGGAGTCGGAGAATCCAGCCAGACTATCCCTTCATACTAGTCCCGCCAACCCCACTTACCTTTCTCGATCAGCTCGACTTTCCAGGCCCGCCTCCATCCCTTGATCGTCTTCTCCCGTGCGAAGGGGCGAATTCACCGACTCTCTGGATTCCGGCTTTCGCCGGAATGACGGGGTCTTGAAGGAATTACGCTGGACCGGCATCAAGAGCTCGGCAAAAAAACGGGGGCGGATTTTAGTCCACCCCCGCAATTTAGACAGTTTTAGCGACTGGCCTGTCGTTAGGCCCTGGCCTCCTCACGCTCCTTCAGGGCTACCACGAGCCCTTCGATCATGTGCTGTGGCACATCTTCGTAATGGTCAAACTCCATGGTGAACATGCCCTGGCCCTGCGTGATCGAGCGCAGGTCTGTGGCATATCTCAGCATCTCGGCCTGCGGCGCCTCCGCCTCCACGGTCGTCGTGCCGTCGCCGAGCGGGTTCATACCCTGGATGCGGCCCCTCTTGGAGTTGAGGTCTCCGATAACGTCACCCGCGAACTCGTCGGGCACCGTGATCTCCACCTTCATGATAGGCTCCAGCAACACCGCGACGGCCTGCTGCACGCCCTTGACCAGGGCTTGCGAGCCCGCGATCTCGAAGCATATGCCCGAGGAGTCGACCGTGTGGAAGCTGCCGTCAAAGAGAGTCGCCCTGATGTCGACGATGGGGTATCCGGCTACCGCCCCGCCGCCAAGTGCCTTCTGCACGCCCTTCTCCACTGAGGGGATGTACTCCCTGGGTACGGAGCCTCCCACGACGGTTTGAGCGAACTCGAAGCCGCTTCCCCTGGGCAGCGGCTCCAACTCCAACCAGACGTGACCGTACTGGCCGTGCCCGCCGGACTGCTTCTTGTGTCTGTACTCTACCTTGGTCGGACCGCCGATGGTCTCCTTGTAAGCGACCTTTGGCATCTCGAGGTCCATCTCGACGCCGAACTTGCGCTTCATCTTTTCGACCGCGATATCGACATGGGTGTCGCCGAGGCCGCCGATCAGAATTTCGAGGGTGTTGGGTTCTCTGGTGACTTCCAGGCTGGGGTCCTCCTCCGCTATGCGCGACAGCGAGGTGCTCATCTTGTCTACATCCGCATTGGTCTTGGGAAAGACCGCCATCTTGAATACAGTAGGTGGGAACTCCATGCCCTCGAGGGTGAGCAGATTATCCTTCGTACAAAGTGTGTGTCCGGTCAGCACCGACGACAGCTTGGGGACGGCGCCGATATCACCTGCCGCCAGCTCTGATATCGCCTCCTGATCCTTTCCTCTCACGGTGAAGACCTGTCCGATTCTTTCGGACTCGCCGGAGTTGACGTCCCAGACCTGCGAGTCGCTGCCCAGCGTCCCGCTGTAGACCCTGAAATAGGAAAGCTTGCCCACGAAGGGGTCCGCCGACGTCTTGAACACCAGCGCCGCCAGGGGTCCCTCGCCATTAGGCGCGAAAGATTCGCCGTCCGCCGTCTTGGGCTCCGTTACTTCCGCGGGCGACGGCATGAAGTCCACCAGGGCGTCCAGAATCTCGTTGGTGCCGATCTGGGAAGTCGAAGCGCCGGCCAGAATTGGCACGATCAGGCCGTCCTTGATGCCCTGCTTGAGGCCGTTGGTGAGCTCCTGCCTGGTCAGATCCTCACCCTCGAGGTACTTCGTCGCCAGGTCGTCGTCCGCCTCGGCAATAGCTTCGATGAGGCGCTCTCGCGCCATCTCCACCTGATCCGCCAATTCGACCGGGACGTTGGCGGAAGGGTCGAGCAAATTAACGACTCCCGAGAAATCTCCCTCGGAGCCGATGGGGACATGCACGGGCACGCAGCGCCTTCCGAACTGCTCGGAGATCGCTTCCACCACGGTGTCGAAGTTGGCGTTCTCCTTATCCATCTTGCTGACATATATCAGCCTGGGCAGGTCATAGCCATCGGCCAGCTTCCACATCTGTATCGCGCCGACCTCCACGCCGGCGGGGCAGGCTACGACAAACACGGCTGCGTCCGCAACTCTCACGGCGGAGATCACTTCCCCTCGAAAGTCGGCATAGCCCGGGGTATCTATCAGATTGACCTTGTTGTCCCTCCACGGACACGTTAGGAGTGCAGTCTGGACGCTGCCCTGTCGCCGCACCTCCTCCGGCTCGAAGTCCGACACCGTCGTGCCGTCTTCTACGCTGCCCATACGAGTGGTTACACCGGCCGTATGCAACATTGCCTCAGTGAGAATGGTCTTCCCGGAGCCGCTTTGCGAAAGTAACACTACGTTGCGGAGCTTA
>JADFQF010000231.1 GCA_022561955.1 Chloroflexota bacterium
CACCCGTGACTCGGCCATGACCCTGGCACGAAACGAGCTCGGGATGGAGGTCATCGAACGTAGTATAAGGCGAAGCGAGCTCTATCTGGCCGACGAGGTCTTTCTCACGGGCACGGCGGCCCACGTCACGCCCGTGGGCACACTGGACAGCAGAGACATTGGAAACGGTGGCATCGGTCCGATTACCCGAAAGATTCGCGACATGTACCTTGAAGCTATCCGAGGAGACAGCGAAAAGTACCTGGACTGGTGCACCGAGGTGCCGCTGAAGTAGGCCCGCCCATCGCTCCCTGTACCCTCATGTCGCGAAAGCTCGGCACAATACCTATGGCCTACGGGTAAGGCCGCCGGTCGCCGCGCCGGGCCGAGGAGACAGCACACCTTCATGTTGACATTTGCCGTCGACTATTTCCTGCTGGTTTTCATCTCCGGCATCTGCACGATACAGATAGCATGCACCTTTAGCGGCCTTACCGGACTGCTGTACATGAAGTCGGCCGCGGCAACGCGTTCGCTGGGTGCTTCGATAATCGTCGCGGCCTTCATCTGGTTCTTCAGCGTCGCCGAACGCAACATAAACGACTACGAAGGCGGCCTGGACTCAAATGAACAGGGGCTGCTTTTCTTCTCGGCCATCGTGGCGGCCGTGGCGTTCACGCTTCTCTCTTCCTCCATAGTAAATCGCGGCATGCGTGGACGATCAACGCAGCTCGGAGCCGGTCTCGGCGCCCTGGCCGAGTCGAGCTATTTTCGCGCCGTGAGGACAAACTTAGACCATTGGCGGAAGAATTGGCGAACGCAGACCAGGCGATATTTCTCTGGATCAACGGATTAGCGGGAATCCTCGGCCCGATTGACCTGCTTGCGGGGTTGCTCGCCGGCGATTACCTCGTCCCCGTCAGCCTTTCCCTTACGCTGGTTGCCATGTGGTTCGGCGGCCCCGATAAGGAGACGCGGCAGAGGTACCAGTTGGGGCTAATGGTTGCGCTCACATCCATGGCGCTGTCGAGCCTCGTCGTGCTCATGGTGAATGCACAGTACTTCAGGCCGCGCCCCTTCGATACCGTGGACGTGACGCTTCTGATGTATATGCCGACGGACTCTTCCTTTCCAGCCAACGCCATGGCGGCCACGTTTGGATTGGCGGCGGCGGTCTGGGGCGTAAACCGAAGGGTCGGGACGGCGTTGTTGGTCGCCGCCGGAATCTACGGCTTCGCCCGCGTCATGGCGGGAGTGCACTATCCGCTGGACATCGTCGGAGGAGCCGCCATAGGTGTGGTGATGGCGTTCTTCGTCTTCAAGCTGCGGGACCTGCTGATGCCGGTCCTCGTCGCCGCCTTACGCCTCGCGAGGATATTCTGCCTGGCGTAACGCAGTACCCGTCTGAGTTACGCCCATCTTGCGGCCCGACGCCAACAGGCAGGACACGCTATCTACCAAGCTTGCCGTCTTTGGCGCGTTTGAGTTGGACGGCGGTGTTGATGATCGCCAGGTGAGAGAAGGCCTGAGGGAAGTTGCCAAGCATCTTGCCGGTCACGGCGTCGAGCTCTTCGCTCATGAGGCCGAGGTCGTTGGCATGCCCGAGGAGCTTCAAGAATAGCGCCTCCGCCTTTTCCAGCTCTCCCAGCATGATCAGGTTGTCGCAGAGCCAGAAGGTGCAGATGTTGAATGTGCCCTCGTCGCCGGCAAGGCCGTCGTCAAAGCCTCGATACCTGTACACGAAGCCCAGTTCAGACGTCAGCTCGCGTTCGGTGGCGCGGATGGTCCCCAGCATTCGCGGGTCGTCGGCCTCGATGAACCCTATGAGCGGCAGGACCAGGTTGGCGGCGTCCAGCACCTTGCTGCCGTAGGCCTGAACGAAAACGCCGCGCTCCTTGTCGAAGCCCTTCTCCAGAATCTCGTCCTTGATTTCAGTCCTGGTGCTTCGCCACAGGTCGACGTCGCCCGGGAGTCCCTGCTCCTCCACCACCTTGATCGCCCGGTCGAGAGCGACCCAACACCAGGCCTTGGAGAAGACATAGTGTTGCCGTTCGGTGCGGGCCTCCCAAACGCCCTCGTCGGGCTCTCGCCAGTGTGCCAGCACGAACCGGACGACCCTCAGCAGATATTCCCAGTACTCTTCGTCCAGATCGCCGATGTACTTTCTATAGAGATGGGCGGAGTCCAGGAGCTCGCCGTACACGTCCAGCTGGAACTGCGAATAGGCGCCGTTGCCGACACGCACCGGTCTGGAGTCACGGTATCCCGTCAGCTGTGGGATCTCGATCTCCGTCAGTCGCCTCTCGCCCCCCAGTCCGTACATTATCTGCAGGTCGCGCGCTCGGCCGACGGTGCTCCATTCGAGCCACTGCCTGAACGCCTTTGCTTCCGCCGTGTAGCCCAGAATAAACAGCCCGTAGATGGCATAGGAGGCGTCTCGTATCCAGGTGAAGCGATAGTCCCAGTTCCTGGACCCGCCGATAGTTTCAGGCAGAGAGGTAGTGGGCGCGGCGACTATCCCGCCGGATGGTGCGTAGGTGAGGGCCTTCAGGACCAGCGCGCTTCTATGGACGGCTTCAGGGTAGAGACCGTCGTAGGTGCAGATCGCGGTCCACTCCTCCCAAAATTTGACGGCCACCCGCAGTTTTTCTTCCACGACGCCGTCGTCCATGGCCTCTACTTCGTGGGAGAAACGAGACTGGTAAGTAATTACCGCACACATTCGTTGCCCCGCTTTCAGCGTTCCCTCGGCGAGGAAACCATCGTCCTCTTTTCTCAGCGGTGACGAGCAATAGAGGGAGACGGCATTAGCGCCGCCGTGGGCGAAGGCGGTGTTCTCGGTGTCCAGGTGTGCGTGAGGAACGATCGTCCCATACTCGAAGCGGGGGAAGCACTCCATCAAGAAATCCACGGACCCGCGTTTGCACTCCAGGATACGCATGACCTCGTGGTCGTCGCCAACTTCTCTCGGCTGATCCGGCGTGCCGTGATGATGAATGGTCATGAAATCCGTCAGTGTCGCCGTTCCCGACTCGGTCTCAAAGGTCGTCTCCAGCACGTTCGTCCCCGGGAGATAGCGGCGGCTGACCGTATGAGGAGCTCGAGGCGCTATCTTGAAATATCCGCCCTTGTCCAGGTCCAGCAGCCGGCCAAACACCGATCCGCTGTCGAAGCGCGGGAAGCAACACCAGTCTATCGAGCCCTCGGTGGAGACGAGAGCACAGGAGTGCATATCGCTGATGAGGCCGTAATCCGAGATTTCCGGATGGATGTGGTCGCTGTCGTTCATGGCTGCTCCCAGTGCGGCGGTACGGCACTGATATTATATCAACTAAAATTCCCACATCTAGGCGCGGGCGACGGACTTCTGCTCGGCGTATTGTCCACTCATAGGATGCCTTTAAGTGTGGGCAGGTTGAGCGACCGGTCGCAAAACGAGAACGGGCGACCTTTTTGAAGATCGCCCGTCCCGTGGAAGGGGATTTTATTAGAAAATAGCTGGTCGGAAGACCGCCAATGGCTTAATTCGAATCAAGCAGCATCGGCGACATTCCCGTCCTAGTCGACTTCGATTTCAATTGCGACAATTCTGCCGTCGGCGAATCTCCTGGCCAGGATCTCTACCGCGACACCCTCTTCGAGATCGCCGTCGATGTCTGTGTCCTCGGTCAGTATGACGACCCTGCCGTCGTCCAGTATGAGCCTGTCGCCATGTATCTCGCTTATGACGGCATCGAACTCCACCTTGACGCCGGCGTCGACAACGGACTCGCGTACTACGACCTTGACGGCTATGAGGTCGCCATTCAGCTCAACCGCGTGAACTCTCACCTTGACGCCCTCGGCAAGCTCGCCGTCGATGGCCGTGTCGTCCGTCATCAGGAATAGCTTGCCGTCTCGAAGCCGG
>JADFQF010000232.1 GCA_022561955.1 Chloroflexota bacterium
CATAGTTGTGCCCGCCCGGCCCGCCCCGCGTTTCGCGCGAAAGATGAGCCGCTCCGCCGACTAGACGCGTCGCGATACGCAACACGGACGATGGTGTAACAGTAGGCTGCCTTGCATGCAGATGCCGGATGAGTTCGTCCCCAACCCCCAACCCCTGGACCCCATAGTTGTGCCCGCCCGGCCCGCGCTTCGCGCGAAGGGGTATCCTCCCCACCAACACGAGTTGTCCCGATCGACCGCACGCCTAGACTCGTATGGGCAAATCGCCTGGCCTGCGAGCATTTTCGAGGACTTGAGTGGCGGTGCGATGGGGTGTTGCTTGGTATGCCAATAACGGGTCAGGTCATCCCCAGACCCCAGACCCCAGACCTAAGACCTGAGCTGCGGGAACAGCACGACTTCTCGTATGGTCTTGTGGCCTGAGAGGAGCATCGTGAGGCGGTCCACGCCTATGCCAAGTCCGCCCGTAGGCGGCATTCCGTGCTCTATGGCAACGAGGAAGTCCTCGTCCAGCCGGTCCAGGTCTTCGCCCGCGAACTCGGTGCGCAGGCTCTCCTGCTCTTCGAACCGGGACCGCTGGTCTACGGGGTCGTTAAGCTCCGTGAATGCGTTGCATAGCTCCGTTCCTGCGACGAACCCCTCGAACCGCTCGACGATGTGCGAGTCTCCGGGCTTCTTCTTGGCAAGGGGCGACATCCGCAACGGGTAGTCGATCAGGAAGCAGGGCTGAATGAGCGTGTGCTCGACCTTGGACGAGATCAGCTTGTCCATCAGGCCGGGCCAGCTCATCTGCTGGCTGACGTCTATGTCGATCTCCGCCATGGCGGCCTTGAGGGATTCGATGCTTTCGTGGTCCAGAAAATCGATGCCGCTGTGCTTTTTGATCTCGTCGCGGAGGCTTAGCCTGGGCCACGGCGGCGTGAAGTCCAGGAGATGGCCGTCGTACTCCACGGTCGCCGAGCCGAGGACCTTCATGGCGACGGTGTGTACCATATCCTCGACCATTCGCATGACGCCCTCGTAGTCGGTGAAGGACTCGTAGCTCTCCATCATGGTGAACTCAGGGTTGTGGGTCTGGTCCACCCCTTCGTTGCGGAATATTCGGCCTATCTCGTAGACCTTCTCGAGGCCGCCTACGATGAGTCTCTTCAGGTATAGCTCGGTGGCGATGCGCAGGTAGAGGTCTCTGTTTAGCTGATTGTGGTGCGTGCTGAAGGGGTGGGCCATTCCCCCGGCCGCGACGGGAACGAGCATCGGAGTCTCCACCTCGATGAAGCCCCGGTCGTCCATGAAACGGCGCATTGCGCTCACTATGTTGCTTCGCATGATTGCGACGCGGCGCGAGTCCGGATTTGCTATCAGGTCGAGGTAGCGTTGGCGGTGCCGAATCTCGACGTCGGTAAGCCCGTGAAACTTTTCAGGCAGGGGGCGAATGGACTTGCACAGCACTACGATGTCCTGGGCTTCCAGGGTTATCTCTCCGGTGCGCGTGCGGAATAGCGGCCCGCGAACGCCTATCCAGTCCCCGATGTCCAGGTCGTCCAGCAGCTCGTAAGTCTCGTTCAGGGAATTTCGGCGAAACATCACCTGTATTCTGCCGTAGCCGTCCAGAATGTCGGCGAAGGAAGCACGGCCCATGCCCCGGAAGGCGACCATTCTGCCGGCGAGACTAACGTCCTCTGTGCGGGCCTCTTTGCCGTCCTTTGCCTCTGCGGCCTCGAATAGGGACGCTGCTTCCTTGGTGGAGTGGGTGCGCTCGTAGTTGCGTGGGTAGGGGTCTATGCCCTTGGCCCTCAGCCTCTCCAGCTTTTCCAGGCGCACCTTGACCAACTCGTTCTCAGGTTGTGACATCGTTTCAGCCTCTTCGCGGCGTGTCGTTGAGCTCGACGCCCGTGCTTGAATAGGATGGGAGGGTCTCAGGGCGCGAGCCTCACCGGATTCGCGTGATAGTGAATTTTACAGGCTTCTTTGAGGGTGTCTCGACCTCAACCTCGTCGCCTACCTTGTGGCCGAGCAGCGCCCGCCCAACCGGCGATTCGTTTGAAATCTTGCCCTCCAATGGCGAGGCCTCGGCGCTGCCCACCAGTTTGTAGCTCTGTTTTCGCCCATCAGCGCCCTGGACGGTCACGGCGGAGCCAATGTCCACGATACCGCCCCGCTTGTCGTGCGCCGTGACGACCGCGTTTATGATTATACTCTCCAGCTCGCGAATGCGGCCCTCGACGAACCCCTGTTGACTCATGGCCTCGTCATACTCGGCGTTGTCCACGTTCCCGCCGGACTCGCTCGCCTTACGAACTCGTTCCGAGACTTCCTTCAGCCGGACTCCTTTGAGGTCATCCAGCTCTTCTTGAAGCTGCTTCAGCCCCTGCGGGGTAAGGAACGTTTCTTTCCTCAACATGACGGCACTCCCGCTACACCTAAAACCAAAAAGACTGAGAGACCACCGATAAACGGTGCTTTCCCTCTCAGCCTGTCGACATAATTGTACCCTTTGCACAGTAATTTGTAAATTCGTGCATGACTATTTAGGCTATCGTTCCCGTGTACGGGCCTCCCGGTAATTCAGGTCGCAGGCAACAAATTAGTGCCAGTGGCCACATTGGGCCTTTTCCAAAAAACTAGCCAAAAATCCCCTTTAACCACCCTATTGCCAATGCTAGCATTCTCATCAGGCTGGTCGTTTCTCCGTGAGACCTTCTGGTGGACGCGCCCCAAGATTGAGGGGGTTCGGCTGGTCTGAGAGGAGCGCTTCCGCCCCGATGACCTTAAGAATTACAGGCGGGGAGCTCAGGGGCCGCAGGCTAAAATCGGCGCGTGGCAGCGGACTACGGCCGACCTCCGAGAGAGTGCGCGGCGCCATATTCTCGATAATCGGCCGTGACGCCGTGGAGGGTGCTCGAGTACTGGACCTCTATGCCGGGACGGGTGCCTTGGGGATCGAGGCCCTTAGCAGGGGCGCCGCCTGGGCCGATTTCGTCGAGTCCGGCCGCGCCAGGTGTCGGGAAATACGCGACAGGTTGCGCGAGCTGGGCCTGGATGACCGCAGCCGGGTCTACGCAGGCAGGACTCTGAAGGTTCTGGGCACGCTGTCGACAGCCTATGACCTGGTATTCGCAGACCCGCCCTACGAGCTAGACGAGTGGGAATCGATCATATGTCTGCTCGAATCGCGCGGTCTGGTGAGCGAAGGCGGGCGGGTGATCGCGGAGCATCGAAGCGGCGTGAATCCGGCCGAGGGCTACGGCGGTTTGCGTCTGACCACGAGCAGAAGGTACGGCGACACGGCAGTATCAATATACATACCCGAGGATATTAATGGTTAAAGCGGTCTATCCGGGCAGCTTCGACCCCGTACATAACGGACATGTGGATATCACGACAAGGGCCGCGAGACTATTCGACCATCTGGTAGTCGCCGTGTACGATGCGCCGCCAAAGAGTCTCATGTTCAGCACCGATGAACGTGTGGACTTCTTTCAGAAGGCGGTTGAGCATCTCTCGAACGTGGAGGTGCGGAGGTTCACGGGACTGGCGCCGGACTTCGCTCGCAGCGTCGATGCGCCGTTCATAGTTCGGGGCCTTCGCGCGGGGTTGGATTTTGAGCTCGAATTCGAGATGGCCCTCATGTGGCGTAACCTGGCGCCGGACATAGATGTGGTGTGCATGATGAGCGCGCTGGAGTACCAGTTCGTCTTCTCCAGCAGGATCAAGGAGGTCTCAGCATTGGGAGGCAGGATCGACAACCTGGTACCTGCTCACGTCCGTGACGCTCTCAAGGCCAGGTCAAACCCGACTGAATGACGTAGGAAGATAACGAATCCGTATTGGAGAGGGCCTGAAAGAGACGTTCTCGGCCCTCGATATCATGTAGACATCGCCTGG
>JADFQF010000233.1 GCA_022561955.1 Chloroflexota bacterium
GTATGCGCTGGGTGCGGTTCTGCCGACCAGGCCCGCCAGTGCGCCGTTGCACGCCATCTCAATATCCGCCTTGCCCGTGCGGGCGAGCGTGATGTAGATGGCCGCCGTGGCGCCTGCCGATCCGGCGAGCAGCGTGTTGACTGCGTTCAGGCCCAGCGTGTCGGAGTTTATGTTGAACCCGAACCATCCGAAGAAGAGGATGAAGGTGCCGATAACGACGTATGGTATGTTGTGCCCCTTCAGCTCAACGCCCTCTTTCCTGAATCCTATGCGGGGACCGACGACCATCGCACCGGCCAGCGCCACCATGCCGCCGATCATATGCACGACGCCCGACCCGGCATAGTCGGACATACCCGCGCCCAGGGTAGCCAGCCAGCCGTCATCGCTCCAAGCCCAGTGGCCGTAGATCGGGTATATCAGGGCGCCAACGACGAAGCTGTAGGCGAAGTAGGCGTCGATCCTGGTGCGCTCGGCCATTGCGCCGGCGATTATCGTCGCGGCCGTGCCCGCGAAGACCATCTGGAATAGCCAGTTTACGAGGTCGCCGTCGGAGAAGTTGGCCAGGAAAAACCCTTCGAGGCCTATATAGCCGGCAGCCGCTCCGCCGCCGAACATGAGGGCGTAACCGAAGGCCCAGAAGCCGAGAGAGGCGATGCAGAAGTCCAAAAAAGACTTGGTCATGTAGTTCACGGTGTTCTTGGAGCGTATCAACCCCGCGCCAAGAAAAGCGAATCCCGCCTGCATGAAGAAGACCAGCGCCGCCGCAAAGACCAGAATCGCGTTGTCCAGCGTCTCTTTGACTTCGCTGATGGTCTGGGCATACGCGATCCCCCCACCTCCGACGAATATGCCTATGGCCAGCAGGGCCAGGATCGACAGCCTCGCCTTCAGCGTGCTTGGTCTGGTCAGTAATCTAAGTGTCTGCATCTATTGTCCCCTTCCGTTGATGCTCTTCGAGATCCAGTGGGTCCATTTTGGGCCTTCGACAATTGAATGTAGAGGGGGAATGTTAATTTTGTATTTCTCACGTGTTAAATGATTGTTGCCTTCTTGTTACAAAGTTGTTACACGGCCTGTGGGTGTTTGCCCTAAATATGTGCAGGCAGTCCGAGGCGCTTTGACTTTAAGCCATGGCGTTCGTAAAATGCGGTCACCCTACAATTGAGGAGGTGTGACGCATGGAACGTATTAAGGTAGATATATATGGAGACTATGCTTGACCGTGGGTCTACAATGCAGCCGTGTGGCTGGATAGAGTGAAGTCGGTCTACGGCGACGACCTGGAGCTCAACTGGAAAAACTACTCACTTGAGCAGAACAACTTCTCGCTGAAGCAGAAGGCCGATGGCACGGAGTCGGACTGGAAGGTCTGGGAGGACGACGAGATTGGGGAGCGACGGTCGCTGATGTCTCAGGTGGCTGCCGAGGCGGCACGGCGACAGGGGTCTGAGCTCTTCGACAAGTTCCACCTGGCGTTGCTGACGGCTCGCCACGGCGGGGATGGCAGAATCGCCCTGAACGAAGAGGAGCCCCTCGTCGAACTGGCCCAGCAAGTCGGCCTGGACGCAGCCCGCTTCCGAGAGGACCTCAGAGACCCGGAGCTGCGAAAGGTGATTGGAAGCCATCACGAAGATGCGGTAGAGAAGGGGATATTCGGCACGCCGACCTTCGTCTTCGAGAACGGCAATGCCGCCTTCATAAAGGCCTTCATACCACCGCAGGACGATGCCATGGCCGAGTGGGGGCACTTCGTGGCCATCGCAAGCAAGAGGAACTACATCGGCGAGATCAAGCGGCCTCAGCCGCCGTGGCCTAAAGGCGTAATGGGAAGATAGGCTGGAAGACCCCCTCTCAGTCTCCCCCTTCGTAAGGGGGAGAGGATGTCCCTTCTCCCATTTCGGGAGAAGGCTAGGATGAGGGCGTATAGGCGGGGATAAGAATTCCGTTCTTTGCGCCCTGTGCGTCGACCCGCCCCTCAATATCCCAATTAAATAAAGGGGAGAAACTCTCCGTCCCCCTTGAGAAGGGGGACCACAGGGGGTCGTCGTGATCGTGCGTTTATAATGTCAAAGACGCGCTCTCAATATCCCAATTACAGATGGGGGAGAGGGTATTTGTGCCTTGTCTTGGAGCGAGGGACATCGAAACTATTAGGAAAGGAAAGTGGTTATGGAGCCGACAAAGATAACCGTCTACGGAGACTATTCGTGACCGTGGGTCTACAATGCAGCCGTGTGGCTGGATAGAGTAAAAAATGCCTATGGGGACGATCTGGAGATAATCTGGAAGAACTTCTCGCTGGAGCAGGTCAACAGCAAGGAAGGCGACGATTGGAAGGTCTGGGAGCAGTCGGACATCGGGGAGCGTAGATCGCTGATGTCGCAGATCGCGGCCGAGGCCGTGCGTAAGCAGGGCCCGGAGGCCCACCAGAAGTTCCACCTCGCCCTCTTGACCGCCCGCCACGGAGGCGATGGCCGCATCGCGCTCAACGAGGTAGAGCCTCTGATCGAGCTTGCGGAGAAGGTCGGACTGGACGGCGGGCGACTCCGGGAGGACATGAAGGACCCCGAGCTGAAGAAGATCGTCGGCCGCGACCATGAAGCAGCCCGGGAGGAAGGCATCTTCGGTACGCCGACCTTCGTATTCTCGGACGGAGGCTCCGCTTACATCAAGACGTTCATCCCGCCGGAGGAGGACGCCGTCGCGGAGTTCGAGCACTTCATGGCCATCGCTTCGGACCGGCCTTACATAGGCGAGATAAAGCGGCCGCAGCCGCCCTGGCCAAAGGGCGCCATGAGCTAGCGCCGAACCAGACGTCTATTGAGCCTCCCCCTTGCATCAAAGGGGGAGGCTTTTCTTTTTCCCGCAACACGGGTTGGCATATTGGGGTGCGTGTCTGATGCTACGAATCTTGAATTGAGATGTGCCGACGCTGGGTTATAATGACGCAAATGTCAGACCTAGAATCCCTCGAAAAGAAGCTTGAAATAAACTTCAGGAACAGAGAGCTGCTGAAGCTGGCCTTCGTACACAGCTCGTACATCAATGAAAACCCCGGTGTTTTGCCCGAGTCCAACGAAAGGCTCGAGTATCTGGGCGACGCAATTCTCGGGCTGGCGGTGGCCCGCGAGCTGTACCGCAGATACCCAACGAAACAAGAGGGCGATCTCACCAATCTCAGGTCGGCGCTCGTTCGCGGCGATACGCTTGCGGAGGTCGCTCAATCTCTGCATCTGGGCGAATACCTTGTCATGGGCGTGGGCGAAGACGCCGGCGGAGGGCGCGAGCGACGGTCCAACCTCGCCGCCGTCTTCGAGGCGCTGGTCGGCGCCGTCCTGGAGGACCGTGGCTACGAGGCAGCGGAGGCCTTCGTGTTGAGGGTCCTGGCTCGGCAGCTCGATTCCGTCGAAGAGCTCGGCAGGGGGAAAAACGCGAAGTCGGCGCTGCAGGAGCTGCTTCAGGGAAGAGGGATGTCGCCGCCTACGTATCGGGTCGTGGACATGACCGGCAAGGACCACACCCGGACCTTCACGTCGGAGGTCCTCATCAACGGCAAGGTCATGGGCAAGGGCACCGGACGTCGAAAGTCGCTGTCGGAGCAGGAGGCCGCCGCCGAAGCGCTGCAGGCCCTGGAAGACGAGGGCTAAAGCCGGGGTCGGTGCTCGCGGAGCATACGCTCGCTAAAGCCGGGCTTGCTCCATGGGATATTGTCTCCCTCAGACCAGTGACGGGGGACTGGGTGATTAGGTCGAGAAGGACCACCTACACATCGATCCCGGGAACTGGATGCGTTATAAATTCTTTTTACGGAGTCATTTACAATTAGAGTGCCGTGAGATATATTTTAGT
>JADFQF010000234.1 GCA_022561955.1 Chloroflexota bacterium
ACGGGCCTTGATTCCGCGCTCTCGGTTGCCGGCGGAGCGGCTGCGGGAGCACCTGCACAGGCAGAGACAACAATCGTCAGAACCATTAGAGTTGTCGCAAAAGACAGGAGCTTGATCGACTTACCAAAGGCCATGTTCCACCTCTAAACCAAGGTTCTCTTTAATTACGATGAACTATATCAAGAGCCACGTGAGGGAAATATGAAGAAGCAACCTCGTGATATGAGGACTTTGTGAAGAATTTAGCAAACGGCTCCTGAGGTTGCGAGTCTCCTCCCGTTAATAATAATTGATAATACTCAGTTTCCGGGTCGGCCAAACCATTAGTCTTCCCACGTCTGCCCCTCGGAGCTTGATCGACTTGCGGAACAGAGGGTTATACGAGGCCTATTCATATTATCTCTTGAAAGGCACAACTTCAAACATCCATCCTTAGGCGTAATAGTAAGGAAACTTGCCTGTAAGCCTGCTTAAAGTTATGCTTCGAAGTGAGAATTCGATCATACGATTTCGTCGATAGGAGGAATGTCGACATGACTACCCTAACGGCCAAGGATAACCTGCCCAAGGACCATCCTATCTACGAGTTGAAAACGCCCCAAGAGGTGCGGACGTTGATTCGAAAGGGCGAGTGGGATTTCTACACCAAGGGCCTGGCCATGGGATATACGCAGGCAAATCTGGTCGTCCTGCCCGAAAAGGACGCGTTGGAGTTCCTCGTATTTTGTCAGCGCAACTCCAAGCCCTGCCCCGTCATAGACGTTACCGATGTGGGCTCGCCGGAGCCCGCCTACACCGCGCCGGGCGCCGACCTGCGGACGGACCTTCCCCGCTATCGAGTCTTCAAGAACGGCGAGATAGTCGACGAGCCAACGAACATCACAGAATACTGGCGCGACGACCTCGTCGCCTTCCTGCTGGGCTGCAGCCTGACATTCGAGGGCGCACTGCTGGACGCGGGCGTTCCGATACGCACACTGGAGATGGGCATCGGCACCTGCGACTTCGTTACGTCCGTGCGTTGCAACCCTTCGGGAAAATTCCATGGGCCCATGGTCATGAGCATGCGACCCATGACTCCCGCCCAGGCCATTCGGGCCACGCAGGTGACGACGCGCTTCTCGGCGACGCACGGTGCGCCCATGCACATCGGCGACCCTTCGGCCATCGGCATCGAGGACATTAACGACCCGACGTTCGGCTCTGCCGTCGAAATCAAGGAGGGCGAGGTACCGGTGTTCTGGGCCTGCGGCATCACGCCTCAGACCGTGGCGCTGGAGTCCAAGGTCGAGTTCATGATCACGCACAAGCCCGGCCACATGTTCATCACGGACATCAGCGACGCCGAAGTGGCCTTGCTTTAGGGCGCAGATAAGCGACACATTTGGAGGCAGACTTGACCGACACCGAACCAAAAGATATAGGCCTTGCCATCGTCGGCTGCGGCACCGTTGGCCGCATCAGGGCCATGCTGGCGAAGGACTACCCCGGCGTGAAGTGGCTGGGCCTGTGCGACATCAACGAGGAGGTCGGTCAGAAGCTCGCCGAGGACTCTGGCGCCGATTTCTTTACCGGAGACTTCGAGACCCTTCTGAAACGGCCCGAGGTAACCGCGGCGATAATCGCCACCGACGAGAATTTCCACGTGGACCCGACACTGCTGGCAGTGGAGCAGGGACACGACCTGTTCATCGAGAAGCCCCTGGCCACGGACGCCGAGGAGTCGGCGCGCATCCTGAGTGCCATCGAGTCGAGCGACATCGACGCCGTCGTAGGCTACACCCAGCGATTTCGACGTCGATTCATCGCCGTCAAGGAGAAGGTGAGCACCGGCCAGATTGGCGACGTCACCGCCGTCGTCACGCGAGCCTTCATGAACCGCATGGCCCCCATCGCCAGCATCCGGCGCACCAAGGACCGCCGCCACCTGACGCCCATGGTGGTCTCCGGGACGCACTCGCTGGACATCTGCATGTGGCTGATGGAGGGCAAGACGCCCGTCTCCATTTACGCGCGTTCGTCGGACAAGCTGCTCGGCAAGCACGGCACCAAGGACGCGACGTTCGGCGTCTTCACCATGGACGACGGCACGATCTGGAGCATGAACATAAGCTGGGCCCTCCCCGTAGCGTGGCCCGGCGCGGTCTATGGCCTGGAGATAGGCATTATCGGCACCAGGGGCGTCATCGACATCGAGGACACCCATCGCGACGTCGTCATGGCGTCTGAGATTCCCCAGGGCGCGGCGTACAGCCCCGAGGGCTTCGAGCCCGACTTCCCACGCCACGTAGAGTTCATGACCAGCTACCCGCCCGGCGACATGTACAATGGGGAGCTGTGGGGCCCCATGCGCGAGGAGACGAACTCGTGGCTGGCGAGGCTGCACACGGGCAAGAAGACCCACCACGCGACCGTCGCCGACGGCCACCGCAACCTGATGCTTACGATGGCGATGGACCTGTCGGCGGAGCGAGGTGAAGAGGTGCGGCTTCCCGTGGACCCCCGCGAGCTGAGATAGGCTTTTTAGCCCAGCACTCCGGAACGCGGTAGGCAGTGGTTCTATTTCTACATATTTCGATACGACCGGCAAAGAAATAATGGAGGACAAACAGTTGACGATGGAGCAGATTAACGTTGGAGTAATAGGCACGGGCTGGTGCGGCGGCATCCGCTCCAGGGCCAGCGCCGAAAGCGCGCTCGTGGGCGACCTTCACATCGCGGAGATCAACCCGGAGCGCCTCGAGGAGGTCAGCGCCGAGTGCCGGGTCGCCAGCGCGACGACCGACTACCACACGCTGCTGGCCCGTGAAGACGTCGCCGCCGTCATGATATCGGCCACGCCCGAGCACACGCACTACGCCATCGCCAGGGACAGCCTCGACGCCGGCAAGCACGTGCTCTTGGAGAAGCCCATGAGCCTGACCCTCTCCGAGGCCGACGAGCTCGTGGAGTTGGCCAAGAGAAAGAACGTGAAATTCACCATCGGCTACTCCCAGCGCTTCAATCCCAAGTACGCCTTCGTGTACCAATCGCTGAAGGAGGGCACGATTGGCAGGGCCGTCAGCGCCATCGTCAGCCGCCACATCACCCGCAGCCTCGGCGACAGGATTAGCAGCCGCATACTTCTGTCGCCCGCCGCCATGGAGGCGACACACGACATCGACTTCGTGCTCTGGTGCATGGAGCCCGCCAGGCCCATCCGCGTCTACGCGCAGTCGGGCTACGGCGTCATGAAGGAGAAGAACGGCCTCGCGGACACCGTGTCAATCATCGTCACACTGGACAGCGGCGTCGTGTTCACGGTCAGCGCCGGCTGGACGATGCCGCCGGGCTACCCCAACTACTCCGGCACGTGGATCGAGATCGTCGGCACCGACGGCATGCTCATCGTCGACGACACCCACCGCGACGTCATCCTGAACACGCTGGAAAGGGGCATCGAGCTGCCCATGTCGTCGATGCCCGGCGAGTTCGTGGGCCACGTGTTCGCGGGCCCCATGTACAACGAGACGCTCCACTTCCTGGAGGCGGTCGCCTACGACAGGCCGGTGATGGTCACGCCGGAGCAGGCCCGCCAGGCGATGGAGGTCTACATGGCCGCCGACCTCTCGGTAGCCACGGGCGAAGCCGTCTCGCTGCCCATGACCACGGCCCAGATCGCCCAGGCCGCGCCGGTTTAGGGAGTATTGCGCAGGGGAGGAGTGGTCAGATTCAACTCAGTTAATGGGGTTCGTCACTCTGTGGTGTGGGTCCAGCGCCACCGAGCAATTGACCCGGAATTACGTAATAAGGGAACTCGCGCCTAGTTTCGGTACTTCCATCTAACATTGCCACAACTTCGTAGCTGC
>JADFQF010000006.1 GCA_022561955.1 Chloroflexota bacterium
CATTCCAAACATTTGGGTTTAGGTGGACCGGGAAGACGATCTCAACGTCGGTATTTCGCTCCGCGATGTCTCGGAGCGCAGAGCAGATGACCTCCATCCGGGCTCCAAAACTCTCTCTCCTATGGCAGGTCACCAACACCAGCCTCTGCCCCTGTGTCCGCCATCGTCGGGTCTGGGCTGCAAGTCTTTTGGATACGCCCGAGGGCTGTTGTACGTCGGCGTCACGGGCGGCGATCCAAAGCAGTGCGTCGATTCCGGTGTTACCGGTCACCCAGATCCTGTCCACCGGGTGGCCTTCGGAAATCAGGTTTGATTTGGAGCGCTCCGTGGCGGCAAACAGATAATCGGATAGCTTGTCGGCGAGCACCCGATTCAGCTCTTCAGGAAACGGGTCGCGAGTGTTGCCGGTCCTCAACCCGGCCTCTACGTGGGCAACTGGTACCTGATGATAATAGGCCGACAGGGCCGCCGCGAACGCGGTTGTGGTATCTCCCTGGACGATCACGAGGTCGGGGTGCTCGGAGGCGAATACGTCCTCCAACTTGCGGAGCACTCCTATGGTTATCCTCGTCAGGGTCTGGTTGGGCCGCATGAGACCGAAGGTATGGTCAGGCTGGATAGCAAAAAGCTCCAAGACCTGGTCGAGCATTCGGCTGTGCTGACCGGAATTGCAGACGATGCACTCAATCCTTGGTTCGTCCACCAGCGCACGGATGACTGGAGCCAGCTTAATGGCTTCTGGCCGGGTGCCAAATACTACGAGTACACGCATGGGCTCAAGGGCCAACCTCCCTAGGTTTGGTTGCCTCGCCGAATCAATTGGTTCTCCCGCGAGCGACATGCCGGCGGAAACGGGTTTGCTCCAGCGAGTCTGCAATGTTGGGCGGCTTGCCACTTCCCAGGCTTCGTGCTATCGCCCCTCGTGCAAGCATTATATTCGGCGTTCTACGGGACAGCTCCGCCATACCCGACCCTTGGCGGGCATTCAAATAGTCTGTGAAGAGCGCCTTCGGAGCTACCGCTACCTCGAAGAGCGTCCGTTTTGCGGGGCACTGGGACCTATACCATGGAGATACCGTCCCCTACCCCTCGTACGGCGGCGTGGGAGGAATGAGCCTGCTTGCCCAAAGGCGTTGTCATTCGGAGCCAGCCGAACGTTCTGCAAAGGGACTTCCGCATGAGCCAAACGTCCCAGGAACTCCAACAGCACTCGCACGCGCCCGTGAGGGGGCTTCCCATCCGCCATAACCTCTGCAAGATTCTCCGAATCTCGGGAGTCCAGGCGGACCAGCACCCGGTCGCCTGGTTGGAACTGCCTCCAGAGCCCTCCACTGCCGTTGACTTCCACTAAACGCTGCCGCAACTCACCGATGACATCGTCAGGAAGCGCGGGCGAGACTCCGTCAAAGGCTACCAACCCCGCGAACTCCGCAACCCGCCGCAACTGCATCGTGCCACACATCTCGAGGTCGTACTGGATGAACAGGTAGCCCGGGAATAATGGCGTGTATTCTCTACCCCGTCGTGGCGACGGGGCTCGGAGCGCGGGGAGAAAACATTCGATTCCCCTTGCCTCCAAGTGATCCCTGGCCCGGTATTCCGCCAGAGGTGTGGTGCGGGCGACGTACCACGCAAGCGCCATCAGGCGAGCCTCCGTTCACTGACCAGATCCGGATGTGTCGTTTGTAGCAGAATTCCCGACGAGACAAACAGCGCTGCGACATTCTCCTGGGGTAATCTTATCTCCTGGAACTTACACAATTCCAACTCGAAGTCTTCCAGGCCGGTCAGGTGTCCGCGGTCGCGCTTAATAAGGCCAATAACCTCTAGGGGAAACTGTGGCCCCGACCAGACTCCACAGGCTCGTTAAAGCCATCCGTCCCAGGTCGTTAAGGAAGCTCGTTTCCTTGAGAACGGGGCCATCAAGGCTGGCATAAAATCCCATTTTCTACGCATCACCACTGAATGTATCGGCCGATAGTATTGTTGTCAAGCACCGCATGGCCCTTCGTACTGGGAAAAGGCGTTCAACGTTGAGCCTGCCCCGGAAGAGCACGCCGCTACATGATGGTGCAGGAAGACGGCGTCGCGGGCTGCCATCACTTTCCGACTCGAATGTGGTTGAGCGTCTAACTTAGTGCAAGGTCCAGGTCCACTTGGAGAACCCAGTTCAGAATACAATGTGCCTTTCCAACTCCTGTAGATATCCCTCTGCGTGGTGGTTCAGTCCTAGGCCATTTTCAACATATTCATAGCTGGGCCATTGGCTCAAGGATGCTCTTCTCGGTAGTACCACCTAGCGTCTTCGGAGTGATCTACCTTGGCTGTCACGGTTGGCGGCAATAACCACCGACGTACAGATTGAACGTAAGGGTACGGAGTGATAGTGTGTAAGCGGAGTGAACACGTTACACCCTTGAACCAGGTTGGGGACTGCATGACTCAAGATCAAGAGCATTTTTTAGATGGCGGAATCGATGTTGGAGCTTATATTGCTATACTCCTTCGGAAATGGTGGGTCGTGCTTTCGGTTTTCTTGCTCGTCGTCGGTTTCGCTTTCCTGAACAACGATCGTCAGCCGGATGTCTACGAGGCCCGTACCAGGGTGCTGATATTGTCTCCTGTCTCAGAGCGGCTGTTGGCCAATGAGGGCACCCCAGGAGATCGATTACCAATAAACCCATTCCTGGGATCCAAAATCTCCGTAGATACGCTGTCGGCTCTCGGAGCTTCTAATGATCTCCTTGGGGAAATAATCGAGCGCTTGGGTCTGCGGGTATTGCCCGCGGGAGACCTATGGTCAGTTGAGCAGCTTCGAAGCATCATAGAAATCAGGTTTGAAAATCCCGGCGGAGGTCAAGGTTCTTTACCACTTATAACTATGACAGCTCGCTCGGGAGACCCCAACGTGGCCAAACGCGTTGCAGAAACGTGGGCAGAGCTATTTATCGATCAGAATAGCAAGATATTCGCCACGGAAGCCAGCCGATCTTACAATTTTGTTGTTGGTCAGTTCAACGACACGGATGAAGAGCTCCGGCTGAAAGAAGACGAAATCATACAAATGCAAAGGCAGAGTTCCCCCAAAATCTTGCAGAGCCAGCTCAAAGTTCTTACTTTAAAATATGAGGAATTTTATGATCGGCTTCTCGAAAAACGGTCCAAGCTTGTTGGAGTAAAGGCCATATTAGCAAGCACAGAGGAGGCACTTACCGATGAGCCACGAGTTGTCACGCTGGAGCAGTCCATCTCCAGTGAGGCGCTGTTAGTGCTCCTCGCGAGTGGGAGGGAGGATCTCGATCTCAACGGAGTTGCGGACCTGGTTTCGACAACCCAGGAGAGAAACGCTCTTTACTATTCAATGAAAGGGAATATAATCGGGACGCGATCCGAATTATCGGCTTTGAACTCGGACATCGAGTACTTAGAAACCTCGACCTTGAACCTTCAGAACCAGATAAAGGAGATTTCCAGCGAAATCTCTGAAAGACTTTTGGTTCAGAAGCGACTAAATCAAGAAGTCACCCTACTTACCGAAAATTTCGACCGCCTGGCACGGAGTTTGCAGCGGTCTCAAATTACCAAGGAAGAGCAATCGGGCTTCGTCCAAATCGTGGAATCCGCGGTGAAACCAAGGCAGCCTGTGGCGCGCGAAAGCCGACGCGCCATCCTTATTGCTGGCATGGGTGGCCTAGTTGTAGGTGTGGGCATGGCCTTCGTTGTGCACTTTGCTCAGGAGGCTTTCCGAAGCGGCAGAAAAGACGAAGTAGAGCACGATTCATAGGATGTGACACGCCGCGTTACGCGTCGATGAGCAGTTTTACCGACCCTGCATCTCTCCGTTGCCCGGGACGTTCAAGAATTCTGCTTCGCCTTGGTACCGGTCATGCTTTCTTTCGCACATGCGGCAGCTTCCAGGCGGTTCATGCCGTCGGAAAATATCAACCCGAACCATCCTGCGCAAAAGCACCTCCAGAATGAATATCGACTTACCTAACGGACTTTCTTTAGACCGATTCGGGTTTGGAGGCGTGACGAAGTAACCACACGGGACGCGAATTTTGGCGCTGCTATGATATCAAACCCCGTTCGGAGCCAAGTTTTTTTCACCGGACGGATACCTTATTTGAGTGACTTACATGACAAATCTGAATTGACTAGCTAATCATCACTCCTCTAATCTTGAATCCGCCCGATATTTCACCCGAATATCTTCAGTGACTTGCAGGCGGTTTCTGAAAGCTGGCAGACCACCAGTCTCTCCACTGAACGGAGGAGCAAATGGCTATCGTTCCCATAATTTTGGCGGGCGGATCCGGTACCCGGCTGTGGCCCTTGTCACGGGAGCTTTATCCAAAGCAGTTTCTCCCATTGATGGGCGACCGCTCGCTTCTGCAGGAGACGTTGTCGCGCATCGACGGCGTACCGAATATTGGCGCCCCGATCATCGTCTGCAACGAGGAGCATAGATTCCTGGCCGCTGAGAACGCGAGGCAACTCGGAATTAAGCCGGCGGCCATCGCCCTGGAGCCCGTCGGACGCAACACTGCGCCGGCACTAACGCTGGCATCGCTCATGATCCCACAGATAACGAAAGGGTCGACTGCCGAAGACCCGGTGATGCTCGTGATGCCGGCGGACCACCTGATAGAAGACGTCGAGGTATTTCGAATAGCCCTGATCCGTGGCGCCGCGCTTGCCGACACAGGCGCCATCGTTACCTTTGGAATCGAACCTGACGCTCCTGAGTCCGGCTATGGTTACATTCGAAAGGGCAAGCATACCTCGGGCGAAGGCAACTCCGCTCCAGGCCATTACAATGTGTCCGCCTTCGTCGAAAAGCCGGAACCCATTGATGCGCAAAGGATGGTGGACGCTGGAGAGTACCTCTGGAACAGTGGAATCTTTATGGTCAGACCTTCAATTTGGCTTCGAATTCTTGGTCGGTTTAGGCCAGACATCCTTGAGGCATGCGAGTCGGCGCACGACCAAAGCAAATGGGACGGAGACTTCTACAGGCCCGACGCCAAGATATTCAGCTCTTGCCCCAGTGACTCCATAGACTACGCCGTGATGGAGAGGGTCGGAGAAGACCACTCTATGACAGATAGGATCGATTCCGCCGCGTGCGTGGTCTTGCCGCTGGAGACCGGCTGGTCCGACCTTGGCGCATGGTCTACGATTTGGGGCCGGGGGAATCAGGACGCCGACGGAAACGTAATTCGCGGCGATGTCTATGCCCGTGGCATGAAAAACTCGCTAATATTCGGAGAGCATCGCCTCGTCGCGGCGGTCGGATTAGAGGACATAATAGTCGTGGAGACGGCCGATGCGGTACTCGTGGCCAACAGGGACGAAGTTCAGGGCGTAAAGGACCTCGTAGGCCGGCTGAAAGACGAGGGGCGTAAGGAGCAAGTAAACCATCGTAAGGTCCACAGGCCCTGGGGTTTCTACGAGACCATAGATGTCGGAGCCCACTTCCAGGTCAAACGTCTCGAGATAAATCCGGGATCGGCACTTTCTCTTCAAAGGCATGAGCATAGGGCGGAGCACTGGGTTGTCGTCGAAGGCACTGCAAAGGTGACCAGGGGAGACGAAGTGTTCTTGCTGACGGAAAATCAGTCGACCTACGTGCCGGTAGGAATGAAGCACCGCCTGGAAAACCCCGGCACCGTCCCCGTGGAGATAATTGAGGTGCAGACCGGGAGCTACCTGGAAGAGGACGACATCGTCAGGTTCGAGGACCGCTATAACCGCCACAAAGACGGCTGACTACATGCCGCAGTCCCGAAAGAGAAAGCCTCTAGGGGTCGTGCGCCCTACGCGTCGAAGCTACACGACGATTGATTTATCTACAGCGGGCGCAGAGGCGGTGTGGGGATGAAGGACTTTTCTGAAAGGCGAATAAGCGAGCCCAGAAGTAGCTCAGGGACCGACTCATCTCGTTCACGAGACTTATCGTTGCTTCTAATCGAGCGGCTACTAGGACTCTCCGCCGAGGCTCGCTAGAAATTCCTTGTTGTTCTTTGTCTTGCTCAGGCGCTCTATGACCTTCTCCGTCGCCTGGAGGTGGTTCATACCGTCGGAAGTGATCATCCCGACCATGCGTCGGAGCAACACCACCTGCTTATATGTAGCCTCGTCCAAGATAAGCTCCTCACGCCGCGTACCGCTGCGTTCGATATCGATGGCAGGGAAGAACCGCCTCTCGGCCAGCCTGCGGTCAAGGTGGACCTCCATATTGCCGGTGCCCTTGAACTCCTCGTAGATCACCTCGTCCATGCGGCTGCCGGTGTCTATGAGGCACGCCGCCAGTATCGTCAGGCTGCCGCCCTCCTCCGTTTTTCGCGCCGCCCCGAAGAAGTGCTTAGGCGGGTACAGGGCGACGGGATCGATTCCTCCGGAAAGCGTTCGTCCGCTGGAAGGCAAGGACAGGTTGTAGGCCCGAGTCAGCCTGGTTATGCTGTCGAGAAGAATCGCCACGTCCTTGCCACTCTCCACGAGCCGCTTGGCGCGCTCCAGCACAAACTCGGCGACCCTGCAGTGGTCTTCCACCGGCTCATCGAATGTGGAGCTATACACCTCGCCTTTCACCGATCTCCTGACGTCGGTCACCTCTTCCGGGCGCTCGCCTATAAGGGCGACCATGATATGAATATCGGGGTGGTTCTCGCTAATCCCTTTCGCGATATCCTTTAGCAGCGTGGTCTTGCCCGCCTTGGGAGGGGAAACGATAAGGCCGCGTTGGCCGCGTCCCACGGGCGACAGCAGGTCAATCAATCGCGTGGACAGAATCTTCGGGTCCGTCTCCAGCAAAATCTGCTCTGTTGGAAACACGGCGGTGAGATTCTCGAAATGGGGTCGGCTGCGTGAGGCCTCCGGCTCGACTCCATTCACGCCCTCTACTCTTACCAGTCCGAAGTAGCGCTCGCCGTCTTTGGGTGGCCTGACCTGGCCGGTGATCTCGTCGCCGGTCCTCAGGCCAAACCGCCTGATCTGAGATTGAGATACGTATACGTCTCCGGTGCCCTGTTGCCCTCCGATCTGTCGGAGAAAGCCATATCCCTCGCTTACTATGGACAAAATACCGCTCGCCTTGAGATTACCGTTCTGCTCGGCAAGGGTATTTAGCACCCTGGACATAAGGTCCTGACGTTTTTGAACGGCCCCGTTTTCCGTCAGGCCCATCTCTTTGGCGAGGTCATTCAGCTGCTCATTGTCCAGGCTTTGCAATTCAGTCAGATTCATTTTCTTCTCCATAACCTGAATTCATCAGGCTACAACTTTCTCGAAACGCAATTTCCAATATTGCTAATTAATTGCGGTGCTTCGTTAGATTTTGCATAGCATTAGTTAGTGGCGAGGCTCGGGTGCTCCTCATACTTATCGGGGGGAGTCTCCATTAGGTTAGGAACGTGCCTGGTGTGATGGGGCGTCAATCCGCTTCAGATAGCGCTTGACTACGCGAATGAATCAAAGCCTGGGAATGTCGCCTGATTCGAATAGTTTCCTATCTGGAAGGTCTCTTTAGAGAAAGATCATTCATCTACTTCGCGAAGACCCAACGATAAAGGTACGGCTTCACCAGACGGCAAACCTCTTATCATTAGAGGCGCCTAAGTCCTCTGGGATGCAGACACCGATCTGAGAAGACTACCGCGACTTTTTCCACAGGCGCACTGACCAAGGGAATTCGCTAAAGCAAACAAAATCTTTGGAAGATACGTGAAGGAGATTACATTAATAACGTATCATATTGAGCCGAATTCGTCTACACCTTTTTCATGTCTACAATTGAATCCGTTTCTTCGAGAGGCATCGCGTGCTGACCACCTTCTCTAAGTGTCCTTTTTGCGGCACCGATAAACTCCCTAAATAGCGGATGTGGCCGATCGGGCCGGGAGAGGAACTCCGGATGGAACTGCGTACCCAGCATGAACGGCTGCCCCACCATCTCCATGATCTCCACGAGATTTCCGTCGGGAGATAGCCCGGTTGGCCAGAGTCCCGCCGCTTCGAACTCCTCCTTGTAGCTGTTGTTGAACTCGAACCTGTGGCGATGCCTTTCGTAGACCCGTGGCTCGCCATACGCCCTGGAGGCCAAACTGCCCTTGACCACATCGCAAGGATATACGCCGAGCCTCATCGTGCCGCCCTTCTGAGTAACGTCTTTCTGGTCGGGCATGATGTCGATCACCGGGTCGGGGGTATCCGGATCGCATTCCGTCGTGTTGGCGTCTTTTCTCCCGAGAAGCGCTCGGGCGACGTCGATGACCATTACCTGTAGGCCCAGGCATAGCCCCAGATAAGGAACGCCGTGGTTTCGCGCGTAACGCACGGTCTCGATCATGCCCTCCACGCCACGGCTCCCAAACCCTCCAGGGACCACGATGCCCTGGACCGACTTCAGGAACTCGTCGGGGCCGAACTCTTCGACGTCTTCGGAGTTGATCCATTTCACTTCTACATCGCAATCGTGGGCCAGCCCAGCGTGTATCAGGGCCTCTTTAACGGATATATATGAGTCCCGTAGATTGACGTATTTGCCGACCACGGCTATGGACAGCACCTGCTTGGGAGCCTTCAGGTCGTTCACCATCCGGCGCCACTCGACCATATCTCTCCCATTTGTCTGGATGTTCAGGGTCTCGACTATGAGGTCTCCAAGCCCTTCTTCCTCCAGGATGAGAGGGACCTCGTACACCGTGTCGACGGTCGGAAGTGTGATGACTCCCCGCGCCGCGACGTCGCAGTGCACGGTTATCTTCCGTTTGATCTCCTCGCTCATCTCGTGGTCGCTACGACAGATTATCGCGTCGGGCTGTATCCCGATGGAGCGAAGCTCGCGCACGCTGTGCTGAGTAGGCTTGCTCTTAAGCTCATCGGTCGCGGATATGTACGGTAGGAAGGTCACATGTATGTAGAAGACGTTGTCTCTCCCCACCTCGTTGCGCATCTGCCGTATGGCCTCCAGAAACGGCAAGCCTTCTATGTCGCCGACGGTACCGCCAACTTCGACGATTATGACCTCTGCCTGGCTCTCTTCCGCCAGGCCGCGAATGCGCTCCTTGATGGCGTCTGTGACGTGAGGTATCGCCTGTATCGTTCCTCCGAGGAACTCCCCCTTGCGCTCTCTGGAGATGATATCGCTGTAGATCTGCCCGGCCGTCAAATTGGACGAGCGGGTGAGGTCCAAGTCTATGAAGCGCTCGTAGTGCCCGAGGTCCAGGTCGGTCTCGCAGCCATCCTTGGTCACGAAGACCTCGCCGTGCTGAAACGGCGACATCGTTCCCGGGTCCACGTTGAGATACGGGTCCAGCTTGAGGACCGACACAGTAACCCCGCGACTCTTCAGGATTCTACCCAGAGAAGCGACGCTGATGCCCTTGCCTACGGAGCTAACGACACCGCCCGTTACAAATATGTACTTGGTCATTGTTGATAGCCCTCTACTAGTATATTCAGAGAATCGCAGAGCATGGAACCACAGAATAGTTTCATATACGGCTACACACCACGATTAGGGCACAGCATTACACGGAGTTTGCAATAAAGACTTGATAATTCAAGGAGGGACGAGAGGGGTAGTTCGAGAAGGGGGCCTGTCATAGCGAGAGAATGCAACTCTCGCAAGCTCATGCCGACCTTTCGATTTTCAATCGAACAAGGCTAACCAATGGCTGGTCACTTCCCCTCTATTTGTTGTGGAAAGTATAGGGCCGTTGAGAAATCATTGTCAATTCAATCCTAGCATCAGCCGGAAGATACCGGAAGGGCAGATGGCCGTGAATCCACTGAATTCAAGATGGAAGCAGAGCAATTGCGACGACTAATGCGCGGGGGCTGATAAGGGCGGGGTGACCCACGAAACAGTGTTTTGGAATGGGCGCTGCCCTTCTATTTTCCGATGATTAACGTCGAGACGGCGCGTGATGTAGTATTGATTGGCAGACTCTAAAGGAGACGTAGCTTGAGCATCGCGGTGATACCCGCCTATAAGGTGATCGCAAAGTCGGCCAGGCAGGCGGTGGGACTTCCCTTCGAGGAGGCCGTGAACAAGCTGGAAGAGGGTCTTCGCAGCTATATCAGGGACCTGCTTTCGAACCTGCATACATCCTTTGTAGACCTGGGGGAGAGGTCGGCCGTGGCGCAACTTGGCGACCCGAACCCCGAAGAGCTCCTGGACGCCTTGAGCGCCCTCGAGTCGGGTGAGCCGAAGGGCATTGTCGAAGATGCGCTGGCGTTATGCGTGAAGCACATGCCACGATCCGACCTCGACGCGCGGGTCGTACTGCTTCCAGGCGACGGGAACAGCACGGTGCTGGTGAACAAATTGAACGGCGCGCTGGGATTCAGTCTGGGCGCCCAGGTGATGATGGTATTTCTGTGGCCCACCGATAGCTGGCAGACCTGGCTCAGGCATACGGTCACGCACGAATACGCCCATCTGGTGAGGAACCTGCTGTTCCCCAGGGGGCTTGCGGGCGGCAAGCTCATTTACTTGAAGACGCAGGAGCCCGAAACGCTGCTGGATGCCCTGGTAGCCGAGGGCCTGGCGGACACGTTTGCGAAGCAGGTCCTGCCGGACATCTCACCTCTGTGGACCGAAGCGCCCTTCGATGACCGGGAGGCCATCGTCTGGCGCCGCGTGCATCGCAGGCTCGGCGTCTCCGAGCCGATCGAGATACGAAGAATCCTCTTCGGCGACAACGACAGGATACCTCAATGGGCCGGGTACAGCTTCGGATACCGGATAGTCGGCGACTTCCTGAAAGCGAACCCCGGTACTGACATTGCGGAGCTCATGGACCTGCCCGCGAAGGCCATATATGAAGGCAGCGGCTTTCAGGCCAGGCAGGAGTCGGCCCTTTAGGGCGCCACCGCGAATCGCGAAATTATACGCTCCACCGTGGGCTCAAGGTCGGGCCAGTCAGCGAGGCCGCTCTGAACGGTGAGCCAGACGGCGGCATCACCACTGAGCATCAGCAGCACGGCGCCGCGAACGACGACGCCGTCCTCCGCAGACCCTTCGTAGTCGATCCTGTAGCCCGGATTCGATCGCCGTTCGAACACCTTCCCACGCGACAGCACTCGAAGTCTCGGGTCCGTGAGCTCGACGCTGTCGCCGTACTCTTCGATGCTCGCGGCGGCTGAGCCGGGCCGGACCTCCACCCACAGAATTCCGGTGCCGGTCGATTGTGTCGCGAAGTATTCGGTACGCTCCCCAGAACCCTTCGTCCATTCGGGAGGATGTGAGATCGAGAACAGGGAACTGTCGTCCGTGAAGACGGAGGGATCGAACGAGTCCTGAATCTGAAGCAGCCGGCTCCACTGCTCGGCCTCTTCATCCCAGAGCCGCTTCTCTGCGATGGCCTCCAGGCTAATCAGATAGTTTCCCAGTACGAACCAGTGCACGCGGCCCTGCCAACGCTCGCCGGCGTCGCGGTGCCTCGTTACGTACTCGTGGGCGGGGACCGGCAGACGGCTGCGAATAGGGCCGTCGTTCAGGACTCGGAAGTCGGTCCAAGAGGTGGCCGGTCCGGGCACCCAGCTCGCAACATAGCTCTCTATCGAGGAAAACTTTTCCGGGTCTATGACGTCTGCCGCGATCAGGATTACACTCTCCGTGACGGGCTCCCAGATCAGGACTCTGTCCGGATTGCTCGAGCTTATTCGCCATCCTTCCGCAACGTCCACCGAGTACCAGTGCCTGTCGTTGACGTAACGGAAGCCCGACTCCTGTTCGGGCCCCGAGGTAAAAGACTTTTCGGGAGCCGCCTCACCAGAGACGCGGACAATTCTGCCGTTCATGAGGTCCGGGAGCAGCTCCTGAACCGTATTCGAAGAAATGGCCAGGCCGATTCCCAGCACCTGCCGGCCCAGCGCAAGGTCGATCCTGGAGGTGTTGATTCCCACGACCTCGCCACTGGTATTAATCAGCGGCCCCCCGCTGTTGCCGGGATTAATCGCGGCATCGGTCTGAAGGTACTCGACGGAGTCCGTAAAGCGTCTCGACGACACGACTCCCTTCGTAACCGTCGCCGTCGAGCCAAGTATATCGCCGAGAGGGAATCCTATAGCGACAACGTCTTCGCCTTCACTGACGACGTCGGAGTCGGCAAAGGTCAAGATCTGGAGCACCCCGAAGCCCTCGAGTCGGATGACGGCGAGATCTATCTCTTCGTCAAGGCCGACAACCCTCCCCTTGATCGGAGTCCGCCCATCTATCATTACCGCGACATCCAGAGAGTTTCCGACGACGTGGGCGTTCGTCACCACCCATCCATCTTCGCTAAACACGAATCCCGAGCCCGTTCCCGCGTCGGAGATTATCTGGACGACCGCGGATTTTATTTCGGCAATGACCTTGGACAGGGTAGGGGTCGCGGTCGGACGCGGGGTGGACGTCGGAGGGGGCGCAGGTGTGGGCGTTGAGGTCGCCTTGGGCAGCGGGCTGTTCGTGGGCGTTGGCACAGGCGTGAACGTCGGCGCCGGCAGAGAAGTCGCCGTGGGAACGGGAATTGCGGTAGCCGTGAGGGTCGGAGTATTGGCCAACTTCCGGGCCGAGATGGCCTCGACCGTTCGCCGGACCCGCACCGCGACAGTGGCCTCGGCGTCGATTTCCGGCATGGCCGTTTCTCTGGGCAGCGCGGCGGCGACGGCGGCCTGGACCGTGGCTTCGATATTAGGCTGTGGCGTCGCCTGGCAGCCGACCAGTACGATCAGACCCACCAATGTCATCGAGCCCCAAGAAAGACCCCGCATGTAAGAATTATATAGACGGCATGTGGGGCTCCTCAATCTCCTACCGGGCCTGAATGCTATCGCTGGATGGCCGAAAGCTGAAGAATAGATTCAGTAAGCCGAGGCCCCGCGGCCGCCCGCCACACGACGACCGTGTACACCCCCGGCTCGGTGGCTAACGAACCAAGCCCGGCCAGGAACGAGAATCCATCAGAGTTTTCGCTCCAGGCCTCGGCCACGACCGCGTCGGGACCTAAATCTGAGTAGTAAGAGCCCGGCGGAGGTGGTTTGAGAATCCTCGCAATGGGCCCGACGCAGTCCGTTGTGAAGCCCCCGCCGAGGCAGTAGCTTCTGAGCGACTCAATCTGCGCCGGAGTCTTCCGGCTTGGCGGTGGATCGTAGTAGACGCTTATGACATTAGCGATGTCGACGCCGTCCGCGAGCTTTGTCAGCTCTAGCGAGAGAGTGCCGTCGGCTCCGATTTGGGGTGGGCTATTCGCGGCAACGTCTCCACCCTCAAAATGCTGCACGAAGACCGTTCGGCGGCCATTCCAGGCTATGCCTATGTTCACGAAGCGATGCGTCGTGCCGAGGATATTGTCGCGGTGCCCCCAGTCGGAGTCTGCATCGTCGTACACCATGTCCCACTCCGCCCGCTCCACCTCTTCACCAGGCTCCGGGACCTCACAGACCACCAGGTAGGAGTCGCAGTTTTTCTCGTCCCAGCGCTTGTCGGTCCAACCGCCGTAAGAGACGTTCTCCTTCGCGTAGCTCTTACCACCGGTCTCCGTGTACACCATGTATGGTTTTCGCCCATCCGACCACCAGTGGCCAAAGTAATCTTGCTCCAGCATGTCCTCGGCGTGCAGCTGTGCGGCTATGTTCGATCCCAAGGCTACCGGCGGCACGCCGTGATCGGCTCTGTCCTGATTTATCAGGTCGAGGGCGAGACGGCGTAGCTCGATTATCCGCTCCGACCGTGCAGCAACAGTCGGGATAGGGGTGCTCGTCGAAGTCTGCGTAGACGTCGGACGCGGCGTGAAGGTCGGCTGGGCCGTCGATGTAGCTTTTTGCGGCGGCTTGCTCGTGGGCGTCGGAATCGGTGTGAACGTAGAAGTGGCTCCAGGCAGCGGGCTGATCGCAGGCGTCGGTGCCGGCGTGAGCGTCGAGGTCGGCAGGGAGGTCGCCGCAAGAACGGCAGTCGCGGTACTCCCGAGGGCCGGGATATTGGCCAGTGTCTGGGCTGAAACAGCCTCGACCGTTCGCTGGACCCGCACCGCGACGGTGGCCTCGGCGTCGATTTCGGGCATGGCCGTTTCTCTGGGCGGCGCGGCGGCGACGGCGGCCTGGACGACGGATTCGATATTAGGCCGTGGCGTCGCCTGGCAGCCAACAAGTGTTGAAAGACCTGCAAACGCTACGACACCCCATAAAAGACCCCGCATGCAAAAATTATACCGACGGTTCACGAAAATTCTCAATGTCCTATCGGGCCCAAATGTCCTTTAGCTTGACCGAGCCGCGTTGCTGCCCTAAACTCCCGTGTGGTCTATCGAGGGGAGGAGGCTCATGAGGTACTACAAGCTCATCACATCGGAAGGGGACACGAGGCTGACGGTCGAGACTCGGGAGGGCGCCCTGTCCGACCTCACCTCCGTGGACGAGGACCTGACCGAAATCGACGATCTGGCCCTGGCGTCGGCCTTATCGGGGCCATCCATTGACGATCTTGCCATGCGGCTCCTGGAGTCCGGCCAGCCTGATGTTTACGACCTGGCCCAGATCATCGAGGACTCCAGGGAGGGCGGCGGCGACTTTCGGCTCGACAGACCGCTGGAGCCGCCGGAGGTCTGGGCCGCGGGCGTGACCTACCAGACCAGCGAGATGGAACGGCGCAGGGAAAGCGACACTCCCGACGTATACTCGAAGGTGTACACGTCGGAACGTCCCGAGCTGTTCCTTAAGGCGACGCTGGACCGCTGCGTGGGGCCCTTCGAGTCAATCGGCATACGTGGAGATTCCAAGTGGAACGTGCCGGAGCCGGAGCTTGCATTCGTCCTGTACAAGGGGGCGATCATCGGGTACACCATCGGCAATGACGTGAGCAGCAGGTCCATCGAGGGCGAAAACCCTCTCTACCTTCCGCAGGCCAAGATGTTCAATCGGTGCTGCTCCATTGGCCCCTGCTTCATTACCGTCGAAAGCGGCCTCGATCCCTACAAGCTGGCCGTCCAGT
>JADFQF010000235.1 GCA_022561955.1 Chloroflexota bacterium
TGACCCTGCTGGCGGCGTTCAAGACGCTGCTGTTTCGGCAGACCGTCCAGGAAGACATCGTGGTCGGCTCGCCTATAGCGGGGCGCAAGCATGCGGAGACCGAGCAGCTCATCGGCTTCTTCGTCAACAACCTGGTGCTTCGGACGGACCTTGCCGGCGACCCCACGTTCGTCGAGCTTCTGAGCAGGGTACGTCGGCACGCCGTCGACGCGTACGAAAATCAGGACATCCCCTTCGAGAAGCTGGTGGAGGCATTGCAGCCCAAGAGGGACCCGAGCCGCCATCCCCTCTTCCAGGTGATGTTCGCCTTGCAGAATACCCCCAGGGAGGAGTTCGAGCTTGCGGGGCTGACGGTATCCGCGCTGGAGATAGAATCGAGAGGCACGCCCTTCGATCTGACGCTGAGCGTCGCCGAGACCGAAGGCCGCTTGACCACCTCGGTCACCTACAATACCGACCTCTTCGACTCTTTGACCATCGACAGGATGCTCGATCAGTATCGAGTCCTTCTTCAGGGCATCGCTGCCGAACCAACGCTTCGAATCTCCAGGCTGCCTCTCCTAACGAAGGAGGAGCGCCGCAAGATAGTCGAGGAGTGGAACGACACTCGCGTTGATTACCCCTCTGAAGCGCTGGTGCATCGGCTGTTCGAGGCGCAGGTCGAGTCCAACCCGGACGCCGTGGCCGTCGAGTTCGCAGAGGCGCGGATGACCTACAGGGAGCTGGACCGTCGAGCAAACAAGCTGGCCCATCATCTGAGGAAGCTCGGCGTGCGGTCCGAGGTCCTGGTGGGCGTCAACCTCGAGCGTTCGCTGGACATGGTCGTGGCCATGCTGGGAATATTGAAGGCCGGCGGCGCATACCTCCCCTTGGACCCCGCATATCCCGCCGAGCGACTTGAGTTCATGTTGCGGGACGCCCATGTCCGGTTCGTGTTGACACATTCCAACCTGTGCGAGGCGTTGCCCGACACCGTTGACCACGTCGTTTGCGTGGATGTCGATTCCCGAGATATCGGCAATGAGAGCGACGCCAACCCTTCGAGTATGGTCGGAGCCGAAAATCTGGCCTACGTAATCTATACATCGGGCTCCACCGGGCGGCCAAAGGGCGTCCAGGTCACTCACAGCGCCCTGGTGAACTGCCTGAAGTTTTTCGCCGAGGAGCCGGGCATCTCCAAGACCGATACGTTGCTGGCTGTCACGACGCTCTCCTTCGACATCGCGACCCTGGAGCTGTTGCTGCCGCTGACAGTGGGCGCTCGTGTCGTGATCGTCGGCCGAGAGGAGGCGTCCGACGGTGCCGGCCTGGCAGATAGGCTTGCCACATCGCACGCGACCATCATGCAGGCGACGCCGGCCACCTGGAGAATGCTGCTCCAGGCCGGGTGGCGGGGCGATTCGAGCTTGAAGGTACTTTGCGGAGGCGATGCCTTGCCCCGGGACCTGGCGGACGGCTTGTTGGCCACGGGTGCAATGGTCTGGAATCTCTACGGCCCAACCGAGACGACCATCTGGTCGGCAATACAGAGGGTTGAGCCCGGCGAAGGCCCGGTGCCGATAGGTAGGCCAATCGCGAATACGCGAATGCATATCCTCGACGCCAACCTGCAGCCCGTCCCCGTCGGCGTGTCGGGCCATATCTACATCGGCGGCGACGGGCTGGCACGGGGCTATCTCGGCTGGCCGGAATTGACCGACGAGAGGTTTATTTCCGACCCTTTGGGAGCGGATTCGGCGTCCCGACTCTACATGACGGGCGACCTGGGAAAGTACCTGGCCGACGGGGCAATCCAGTATCTTGGCCGGACGGATAACCAGGTCAAGCTCCGAGGTTTTCGCATAGAGCTGGGCGAGATCGAATCGGTGCTCGGGCAAAATGCGTCCGTCGGCGAGGCGGTGGTATGCATCCGGGAATACAGCTCCGAGGACCACAGGCTTGCCGCATACGTTGTACCCGCCGAGGGGGTCGCCTTTTCGGAGTCCGGGCTGCGGGACCATCTGAGGCGGAAGTTGCCGGACTACATGGTCCCTGCCGACTTCGTGCTGCTCGATGCTCTTCCTCTGACACCCAACGGCAAGGTCGACCGAAAAGCTCTCACGATCATTGCTCCCCTTCGTGATGAGCCCGTGACGGGCCTGGCGGAGCCTCGGACGCCAACCGAGCGTTTCATCGCGGAGGTCTGGCAGGAGCTGCTCGGTGTGGCGCAAGTCGGGGTCTACGACAACTTCTTCGATCTGGGTGGCCACTCCTTGTTATCCATGCAGGTGATCGCCAGGCTAGACGAGAGGTTCGGAATCGCCCTGAAGCCCCGAGAGCTGGTGTTCCAGACGCTGGGTCAGCTTGCGTCGTCATGTGATGAGCAAATGCAGGGTACCCGGCGGTCTGAGGGGCCTGCCCTGGTCAGGAGGCTAATGGGGGCCGTCAAGGCGACGGTCCTCGGAGGCCGTGGAAATGTCCGCTGAGTCGAGGAACGCGGACGGACATGAAGCGCGATTCAGAGGCGTCATGATTGATGTGTAGGTGGGTGAAATGAATGTGAGCGCGCAAATAGAGGCGATGGAGCCCATGTTTCTTGGCGATGGCCCGGAGCGGCTGTTCGTTTGCTACCACGCGCCTCAGGGAACGGCCATAGGAGGCTTCGGCGTCGTGATGTGTTATCCGGTGGAGATGGAATACGTTTACGCCCATCGGGCGTTTCGTCAGTTGGCCAGGCGTCTCTCAAGTGCCGGGTTCCCAGTGCTGAGGTTCGACTACTACGGGTGCGGCGACTCTGGGGGAGACTTCACGGATGGGCACATTGGAGTCTGGACGGACAACGTTTCGGTCGCCGTCGAGGCGCTCAGAGCCAGAACTGGTCTGAATGACGTGTGCTTGGTTGGCATGGGATTAGGCGGGTACCTGGCGTTGGAATACGCCATGGAGAGAGGCGGGGTGAAACGAGCGGTGCTGTGGGACCCGGTCATGGACGGGCGGAAGTACGTCGAGGAGCTGAGGACCGCTCACGATGTGCTGGAGAGGACTCACGGAGACCCCGATAGGGATGTCGGGTCACGGAGCGGCGCGCATACAGAGCTCCTGGGTTTCGAATTCTCCGAGAAACTGCTGAGGGAGCTGCGTGAGATAGAGTCCTCCAACCCTCTGAGCAGAGTGGCTGACAGCGTTCTCGTCATCGACAGCGGCAAAGAGCCGGAGAGACGGGAATTTGCCGGGCGAGTTCAGAGCACAGGCGCTAAAGTAGTCTACCAGCACACGCCCACTCCTAAGCTTCTGAGCGAAGACCCCAACGCCACCTTCGTCCCCAATCAGATTCTTCAGTCCATTGTCCGCTGGGTATCCGAGGACCAGTCATGAGAGAAGAGGCAGTCCTATTCGGAAAGGGTGGGTCGCTGGTCGGTGTTGTCACAGACCAGGAGACATCCAAGGGGCCTGGCGACGGCGTTGCCGTGATACTGCTGAACTCCGGTGTATTACACCACGTGGGCCCGGGTGCTATATACGTCAAGATTGCGAGGCTCATGGCGAAACTGGGTTTCACGAGCCTTCGCTTCGATTACTCCGGCATCGGAGACAGCGGCGTTCGCATGGACGATGTTCCCTTCGAGACGAGCTCGATTCTTGAGGCACAGGAGGCGATGGACTATCTAGAGGCGACCAGAGGCGTAAGGCGATTCATTCTGATGGGCATCTGCTCGGGAGCGGTCGCATCCTTTGAGGCTGCCGAAGCGGACGAGCGTGTTGTTGGCGCCGTCTTGATGAACCCTCGCAGTTTTGGAGAAATGTCAGGTAGCGCCTATGGCAACCGGGCTCGAATGCGCTATTAC
>JADFQF010000236.1 GCA_022561955.1 Chloroflexota bacterium
TTGGCAGGGCGCTGGAGGAGGACGGCCCCTGGTTCATCGTGGCCAAGATCCAGGAAGAGGACGAGTATATGCCGGTGTCGCCGGTGGAGCCGGAGATGACCCTGCACCGCTTTCGCCAGACCTTCCTGAAGTAGCCGGCGCCTCACCCCCGCGGGCCTTTTTTCAGGCTTCGTCTAGCAAGGCCCCCTCTCCGTTTACGGGGAGGGGGTTGGGGGAGAGGTTGAAGCGTCCTTATAGACACGGCAGGGAGTTATCTCAAAAAACCATGCCTGAATCCATATACATAGAGGTCGAGGACAACCCCAACTGCGACTACATGCCTCTCATGCTGTACGAGGCCCACAGCGACCCCGTGCCCGTGAGTCGCGTGGTCCTGGACGCGCCCGACAGGCCGGCGGGAGTCTACGACGTTACGGGATGGTGCAGTGAGGGCGGCGGGTCTCCTTGCCCTGCCTTGTACGCGCCCGTGTCGGACTCGGGGCAGGCCGTCGTGCATCTGGTCTACGGCGGCGATTGGGGCGTACGCTTCAGGCCGGAGGGCGGCGACGAGCCCTGGGACATCGACAGCGTCGACCAGTTCGGTGAGCCCTACGTCATGCTTCTCGACGGCGGGGCTATTATCTCGTAGTAGTTGTGCCGGACGGCTTCCGGTAGAGCTCAGGTCCGATCTAACGCGCCGCGCCCACGTGGGCGCCGTCCGCCTGAGTCGGTTCCGGCGCCGGTGATGGGGCGGGCTCGCGCTCGGAGCCTACCATACGCTGTCTGAGCGAAGGCATCAGCAGGCCGATGAGGCCAACCGCCACCAGGCCTATGACGGCGTTTATGCCAATGGCAAAGCTGGTGCTGGTGGCATCTGCCACGGCTCCGATCAAGAGGGCGCCCAGGGGACCTGCCCCGATGGCAAGTGTCATTATGCCCAGCGACCTGCCCCTCATGTCCTCACGGGCGATCAGCATGATGATCGTTCCCTGCATCGTGCCGAAACCGGCGGTCCCGAAGCCGAGGATAAGCAGCAGCACCATCGACGCGGCATACCACTGGGAGTACGCGAACAGTCCGGCTACGAACAGCGCCAACAGGGACCCACCCAGATAGATCCTTCCGTGCCGAGTGAGCGTGCTGGATGACGCAATGAAGACCGATCCGATCAGTGCGCCCAGGCCGTCCGCGGCCATCAGAAGACCCATGAGTCCCGGGCCCACGTCCAGCACTTTCTTGGCGATGACGGGGATCATCTGCATGTATGGGAACAGCAACAAGTTCATGAATATCGTTATCAGCACTACGGCCATGATGGTGTTGTTGCTGCGCACGTAGTTGAAGCCCTCTGCCAGGTTGCGAAATATGTTGCGGCCCGCCTGGTCGCCCGCAGCCCCCTTGGGCAAGTTCAGAGTGCGCATGAGCACGACCGAGACCAGGTACAGGATGGTGACCGCCACATACCCGCCCTTGACGTCCACGAGGGTTATCAAGAGCCCGGCGATGGCCGGACCGAGCATCTTGCTGGAGTGCATGCCCACGGAGTCGAGGGCGATGGCGTTGGTAATGCGCGACCTGCCGACGAGGTCCAGCACTGCGGAGCGGCGCGAGGGCATGTCCAGCGACCAGCCTATACCGCTGATCAGGATGATCACGTAGGCGTGCCAGTACACGACCTGGCCTGAGAAAAGGAGGACGGCCATGACCGCCGCAACCAGAAGATTGATCGACTGAGTGGTGATGAGAAGCCTTCGCTTGTTCACGCGGTCGGCCAGCACTCCCCCAAAAATCCCCAGAACCAGCATAGGGGCCATGCCGAAAAATCCGATCAGCGCGACGCTCCATGCGGAGTCCGTCAACTCCAGGACGAACCAGCTGAGCAGGGTCATCTGCATCCATCGTGAGATGTAAGAAAAGAAGTTAGCCGTCCAGAGAAGCCTGTAGTCGTGGTTGCTAAAGACCTCGAATGTCCGGCTGACTATCCCCCCTGCAGACACCACTAGTGAAGCACCTTCCATGCAATCGACTACACATATTCTATAGCTCTGCGACGCCTAGGGAAAGGGATTCGGCCCTCAGTCGAGGCAGGGCGCCTACGCAAGAATATACGCCTATAACGCTGTGAAGTCTGATGAACATCCACGATGCAAATTTTGAGTCGACCTATGAGCGTACCCAGTAATGAAGTGTTTCAACAAACGTACTGTCTGTCCATTACATACATTGTCGGTCGTGTTACGAACTATCCCTCCGGAGCATTACCGGCAGACTGACCCCGACCCAACTCCAAATGGGTCGTATACCTGCCTCGCCCCCCTTTGCAAACAGTAGTCATTCCCAGGCCATTCTCCAAAAGGGGGGCCTTTGCCCATTTTTCCCCGGCTCATTTGAGGAGCAACACTCGCATGCCGCCTGGGGAGGCGCAAGACACTTCACCGCAATTGAGTCCTTTTAGCCCACGACATTCGTAATGTAGACGGAGACTTTCTGATGTCTCCGTCGTCTTCACGAAGAGCCGAGGGGATGATGCGTTTAAATCTAGTAGAGATGTCTCGTATGTACATCGGCCTCCTGCGCGGTAGGAATTCGTTGGTCGTGCCGGCGCGCACCGTGACCACGGCCGCTTTCGAAAATACGTGCGTGCCGTATTTCACAAAAGCTTGAATATATTATTTAGGCGACCTATAATTATTTGAACTATTCAAATAATTAGAGTTAGGCATTGCAAACCTCCAAAAGAGAGCTCACAAAAAGGCTGGTAGAGCTGCTCGAGCAGTTTTACGTCGAGGTGCGATGTCACCCGGGCGAGGACTGGTCTGATATTGAGCTCACGATTCCCCAACTGCGGACCCTGGTGATGCTTCGGAGCGAGGACCGGCGAATGACCCAGATTGCCGACTACCTGGGCACCAGCCTTCCATCGGCCACCAGCATGATCGATCGCCTCTTCGACAAGGGGCTCGTTGAGCGCATGGCGGACGAACGCGATCGGCGCGTCGTGGCCTGCCGGCTCACGACGCAGGGCATGGATGAGGTAGAGCGCTTCTGGCAGCTCGAGCAGATGTCCATGATCAAGCTCGCGGACCAGCTCGACGCGGACGAGCTCGGCACCGTGGTAAAGGCCATGGAGCTACTGATCCAGGCGGCGAAACGAGCCCAAGCCGTCCACGTAGACGCGCCTGACCGCGGCGAGGGGTCTGAGTCATGAGCCTGCTCACTAGTCTGGCCCTGAGCCGCAGGCCGGTCACAGTCTTGGTGATCATACTCGTTCTCGTCGGGGGAGTTCTAACCTTCAACAACCTGCAGAGGGAGCTCTTCCCGGAGATCGAATTCCCCAATATCCTCATCATCACCTCCTATCCGTCCGCCAACCCTGAAGCCGTGGAGCGAGACGTCTCGGAGCCCATAGAGAACTCGATCTCAGGCATCGCCGGCTTGAAGGAGATCAAATCGACGTCTTCGGAAAACCGCTCTCTGGTCATAGCCACATTCGAGTTCGGCGAAGACATGGAGGAGGCCGAGAGGACGATCGAAGGCAACGTCGGGTCCATCAGATTCCCGGATGGCGTGGAGGACTCGATCATAACTCGGATTAGCAGCGACACCTTCCCCGTGTTGCAGCTGAGCGTCGTAGGCGACAGGGACGTCCCCTCCCTGCAGCGAATCGTCGATGATCTGATACTGCCTGCGATCAAACGCGTCGACGGCGTGTTCAGGGTCGATGTGGCCGGCAATATAGACGAGCAAGTCATCGTGTCGGTGGACTCGGATAAGCTGGAAGACTTTGGTCTCTCCCTCTTCCAGGTGTCGTCGGCAATCAGCGACAACAACGTGAGCATACCCG
>JADFQF010000237.1 GCA_022561955.1 Chloroflexota bacterium
CAGCCCCCGGACCAGGTCCTTGTGCACTCGCTCCGCCGCCGTCTCGACGGTGCTGCCCACCGGCAGTACGAAGGGCTCTCCTCGCTGGAAGTCCTCTAGCTTGTCCCTCGGCGCTTTTGTGTACACGCGGATGACTCGCAGCGCCCGAAAGACCTCTTCGGCCAACTCATCCAGACCGACCTCCTCCTCCGCGCTGGCCATGATCAGGGGATAGCGGCCGCCGAACTCGTCTTCGAGAAGCTGGAACTGGTCGAGAGCGCCGGGAATGTCGGCCTTGTTCGCCACCAGGATTGTCGGTTTTTGAAGCTCCGAGCCGTCTTCCTCGGCCTCCTCGCCTCGTTCCAGAAGGCGAAAGCCCCACTGCTCGAGCTCCGAAAAGACCTCCCGGACCTGCGGTACGGCCTCCTGGGCGAGGTCTACGACTATCACGAAGATGTCGGTGTTGCGTAGGAGGCCGTAGAGGCGGCCCTGAGTGCGTGCGTTGGAGATGGGCGGAGTGTCCACGAGCTGGATGAGCACGTCCTCGTAGGGGAGCATGCCCGGCACCGGCTCCTGGGTGCTCTGCGCGTAGGAGCCGACCTTCGTGTTGGCGCCCGTGGCCTTGGAGAGTAACAGCGACTTGCCTACGTTGCTCAGTCCGATGAGGGTCGCCCGGCCCCCGCCCTGTTTCGACAGCGAGAAGGGCTCTGTTCTGCCGGAACCGGGTCCTTTGGACGGCCCTTCGAGCTCGTCCATGAGCTGGGACATCTTGCCGCGAAGCTGGGCCTTGAGATGGTCCGTGCCCTTGTGCTTGGGCATGATGGACATCATCTCTTGCAGGGCCGCTATCTTGGCCTGGGTAGTTGCGGCCTCGCGGAACCGGTCTTCCGCTGCCCTGTATTGAGGAGGAACGTTCGTAGGCATGACAACTCCACCTGGATGATAACCGTCTTCGGCGTGCCGTTCAACCCCGGTATTCTAGCTCCTCCTTCGGTCGCTTCAGCCGTCAATCGTGGGCCGAACGCCCTGGAAGGTACCAAATATAGACACAAAGTATTACAATTGCGCTTTCGGTTTGTACCCCTAATGTGTGGCCAATTCAGGGCTAGAGCGTGGAAGAGCATGTCGGGGCTGCGCTCATCTCTGGAAGGGGAGGAAAGAGTAGCCATGAGGTTTCTGACACTGGTAATCGCAGGCGCGTTTGTTCTAATCATAGCGGCGTTTCCGCCAGGGCTTTCAGCGGAGGACGCGCCGGCTTCGATCATCGACTTCGAGGGATTTGAAGCGGGGAGCGTAATCTCGTCCGTATCGGTGGGCCAAGGTCTGAGCGGCGACGAGGTACCCGGAACCATCTCCGTTCTTGGGACCAACCCCAGCTTCCAGGATTTGAACGCCGCAATGGTATTCGATGCGGCCTGTCAGGGCGGATGCTCCGGCAACGATGGCGCGTTGATGAATGAGTCTCTGGGAAGCGTCCTCATCGTCAGCAAGGACCTGGACTCCAGCGACCCGGACGCCGCGGAGCGTAAGGCCATCAGCCTCGAGTTCGATTTTTCGAGCTGGGGAACGGGAGAGGTCGCGGTCGACAGTATCGATGTCGTCAATGGCGGCGACCTGCCGCTGTTGGAGGCCCAGGACCTGCCCAGAATTGAGCTCTTCAACCTGAAGGGCGGACCGCTGGCCATCGGCAGAGTCGAGATACCGTTCCCGCTTCCCGCCGGCGTCATTACGGTCCCCGTGGATGTTGCGGGCGTGGACTTGATGCGCGTGACCTTCAGCGGGCCCATCGCACTGGACAATATTCGAATCGCTCCGTCGTGCGCCGGAGAGCGAGCGACGCTCATTGGCACGGATGGTGACGACGTGATTGTCGCGACGGACAGGGCCGATGTCATCGTTGGCTTTGGAGGGGCGGACCGGATAGATGGTCTCGGCGGCGACGATATCATCTGCGGCGGCCCCGGTGACGACGTAATCAATGGCGGTAACGGCCGCGACAGAATATTCGGAGACGCGGGCGACGATAGGATAAACGGCGGCGCCAGGTCGGATTTCCTCTCGGGCGGCGACGGCGACGATACGATCAAAGGTGGAGCTGGCGGAGACGCGATCTATGGCGACGCCGGCAACGACACGCTTTCGGGGAATGACGGAAACGACGTAATACGCGGCGGGCCGGGGAACGACAAGGTGTTCGGCGGTGAGGGCAACGACGATATCAAGGGTGGCGAAGGGTCTGACGAGCTTCGCGGTGGACTGAATGACGATCTGCTGCGGGGTGGTGAAGGACTCGACTTCATATGGGGCGGGAGTGGCGACGATACGATCGACGGCGGCCCATCCGACGATGTTCTGCTGGGCAACGGTGGGGCCGACACTATCGTCGGTGGCTCGGGAAACGATTTAATTGACGGCGGAGACGGCGATGACCTGCTGAGGGGTGACGAAGGCGACGACCGCATCAAGGGCGGACGTGGGAATGACCGCCTTTATGGTAACGAGGGCAGCGACGTTCTGGACGGCGGCCCCGGCAATGATGTCTGCCGCTCCGGGCCGACGATTTCAAACTGCGAGTAGGCTGATTGCTTCAATTCCTAAGGTCCCAAGGCCGTCGACAGTTTAGATTCCCGGCCTTGGGACGGCGTCGTTTCGCGGGCGACTTCAAAGAGCGGCGTTAATGCGCTCCTCTTCATTGGGGAGCGTTTTTTATATCCTGAAACATTTACTGTACAATGCACCCCGAATAAATTCCGGAGGAGTGCCGATGCCGATTCTCGACAAGAACGATGTGCCAATGGAGGAGCTGTCGCCAGGCACCCGCAGATGGGCGCTCGTAGACGGCAGCAAGGGCTCGGAGTCCACGAGCGTGGGCGATGTCGTCATCGGGCCGGGGGCCAGAGTGGCGACTCACACCCACCCGACCGAGGAAGCAATGGTCATCCTCGAGGGTGAGTTGGAAGCCATCCTGGGCGACGATGTAGTCACGGTACGGGAAGGGCACACGGTCCTCGCGCCCGCCGGAGTCAAGCATGGCTTCGTGAACCGTTCGGACGCAGACGCCCGCGTCATGGCCATCTTTCCGACGGCGCATATGGAACGCACTCTCGTCGACGACTAGTCCATTTCAGCTTCGAGCTTGACGATTCTCTCTATCGACTCGCAGCTTGCAAATCAGGGAGTTGGCAATGCGGCAGAACAGTCCAGTCGAGCGAGATCCAGTGACAGTACTGGAAAATATCCGCGAGATATCGAAGACATTCGCTCTCAACCGCAACGAGAGGCAGCGGAGACGGGAGCTGCATCGCGAGGACTTCGATCTTCTGAGGGACGCCGGGTTCCTCTTGTGCGCGGTCCCGGAAGATAAGGGCGGCTTCTATCAGGACGTGCGCCGCTCCACGCGATGGGTCTGCGAAATGCTCCGAGCGCTGGCCCACGGCGATTCTTCCGTCGCCCTGGTCGCCTCCATGCACCCCGCGGTCATCTTATCCGGCGGATGGCCGCAAATAGAGGAGGCGCCGGAGCCCTTCACAGAGGCCTGGAGCCGGCAGAGGGATTGGGTCTTCGAGACCGCCCGCGACGGACACTGGTGGGGCACGATAATCTCGGAGCCGGGCAGCGGGGGCGACCCTTCCAAGACCAGAGCCACGGCACGTTTGGGAGAATCTGACGGTCAGTACCTGATAAGCGGCCAGAAGCACTTCGGCAGCGGCGCCGGTAACTCCTCATTCATGATAACTCTGGCGATTCCGGAGGGTGAGACTAGGCCCGACCTTTTCTTGATGGATCTGCGAGACGTACCCT
>JADFQF010000238.1 GCA_022561955.1 Chloroflexota bacterium
CAACACGAAGGCGTATAGCTGATGGTCAGTAATCGGCGGACTCTTTACATGTCGAATCAGCAGGGTGATGTCCAGAAGGTCTCGAACGATGAGATAGGTGCTTACGCGGCGGAGCGAAGGCACCATAATAAACCTGCTCAGACGCGCCCCAAAGCCGCCGTCATTCCGGCGAAAGCCGGAATCCAGAGTGCAAGTCCAGCCTAGGACGTGCGCGCCTTATCCCGAGCTCAGGTTTCGAGGCATACAAACAATCGAACCGCTTGGCGAAACCAAGAATCCAGAGGGATCGTGAATAAACCCGTTCGAATGCCCTCATATTTAGGAGACTTCGTTGTACAAAGTCCGGCTGAGTCACAAATTGAGGGGTGAAAACTTATGGAGTTCCCTGGAGATGCCGAGAAAGTGCCTCTCCTACCCCAGGCGAGATCGAAGCGTAAGGGCCCTTCAATGGGCAACGGCGGCGGCCATTCAGTGGTGCCCGGCCGCTACGCGCAAACGACGAACAGCTACGCCGGCGGCTCTGCTGAGACTTCGCCGCCCTCGTTTGCTGAATCCTCAACGAGCTCTGGCCGCCAGTCGGAGCGCCATATCTCCATGAGGACGAAGTCCATCCCGCTGCGGCGCACCTTCTTCACCTCTTTGAAGCCGGACTTCGCGAAGGACTTTCTGGCGCGCTCGTTCCACTCCAGGGTGTGAAGATAGACTCTCGTGATCTCAGTATTGATGAAAATGTGTCCCAACAGAGAGTCTACAGAGTCGGTGCCGTATCCCTTGCCCCAGTAATCCCGGTCTCCGATCATGATTCCCAGCTCGGATTCCTTACGGCGCAGGTCGATGTCGTAATACATGATGTTGCCGATGTGCGTGCCGTCGTGGGTGTCGATCGCTAGGCGCTTCGACCGGGGGCTGGGGTAGCCCATCTCTTCCTGAGAAAACCTCTGGAAATCGGCATAGGACATGCGGAGAGGGCGGGTCGCATCGAGCCTGGCCAATTCTTCGTCTACGCGCCACGCGTAGTCTTCCGGCGCATCCTCGATGCGTTTCTCACGAAGAATGACCTTCTCCCCTTTTACGAACACCTTTCCAGTTTCAGCCTGTTCGGGCCTTTTTCCAGACCAGGGAAAGGGCATCCTCAACAATCTTTACCTCGTTTTCGTAGGTGAGAGTCTTGCGGGCATCCTCCACGGACAACCAGCGTACGTAGTCGAATTCATGGTCGTGCAGGGAGAAGTCACCCCCGGTTGCCTGCATCAGGTAGAAGTAAACGGTCTTGTGACACCTGGTATGGTTGGCGGCCTTGCCGAACCAGTATTCGATACAATCTATGTATTCATCGAGCTCTACTTCGAGACCCGTCTCCTCGTTAACCTCACGGAGCGCGGTCTGTTCACGAGTCTCACCGGAATCAGGCGTCCCCTTGGGAAGTCCCCAAACATGTGGCGATTCTCTGCCACAAACGATGACTTCCACAGAACTTTCCTTCATGCGATACACCACACCGCCGGCGGAAACCAACTCCTCTACCATACTCTTCTCAGAAATTCGGAACATACCCCCCGTACGAGCGGATTATCTCGTAAAGCTCCCAATGTAGGTGATTCAAACTATTCTATGTTTTCCCTCGAGAACGCGTCAAGGTAGATGCGAAGACTTTGCGGGCGGCTTAGAAGCGAATCGTTTCTATCGGCGCATTACACCGAAATTGGCTGTGCCGGCTTGAACATTCGCGCGCGGCCATTTAGAATGATATATTAATAAAGACGCCGACACCGATGTGTCAGCGACCCTTTAATTCAGTCCCGAGAGACTGGCAAGGGGCGATTCCATCAGCAGGACGCTGTTCGACGACAGGTCCGCTTGAAGGTCCAACGAAGGCCTCTTGCCGTAGTGGTAAGAGGTTTTTTTTATTGGCCTGCTCAGTATCTCACATCCCCCAGTGCCACCATGAACGCCGCTCAGAGGCGTATCGACCTCTGTCCGCGCAGCCTGGAATTCGCAGCCGCAGGAGTGTGGCCTATTGAACCCCACACTGGATGAAAGAAAAATCCTCACCGAGGACGAGATCAGGCGCGCCCTAACCCGCATCGCCCACGAGATCCTGGAACGCAACGCAGGCGTTGAGAAGCTCGTGCTGATCGGAATGCATACGAGAGGCGTGCCCCTGGCACAGCGGCTGTCGTCCTACATCAATGAGTTCGAGGGGAAAGACGTCGAGGTGGGCGCTCTGGACATCGGCCTCTATCGCGACGACTTGGCGGGGGGCACACGGCCCCTAATGCGGCCCACGAAAATCCCCGTAGATATTCAGGGTTGGCGAATCGTGCTGGTCGACGATGTTCTTTACACCGGCAGGACCATTCGCGCCGCCATGGACGCGCTAAACGACTTCGGACGCCCCAGGGAGATTCAGCTCGCGGTGCTGGTCGACCGCGGGCACAGGGAGCTACCGATCAGGGCTGATTATGTGGGCAAGAACGTGCCGACGTCGATGGATGAAGATGTGAAGGTGCGCCTGACCGAGATAGATGGATTTGACGATGTCGCCCTGTTGCGAAGGGGAAATGCACGCATTCAGTCCGGCACGGCTGACGGAAGGACGATTTAGATGACTATCCGCCATCCCGTAGTGGCACAGCCCAGGAGCGCCGGCGAGGCGTCGAATTTGCGCCGCAATCTGCTGGACCTGGACGACTTCTCCCGTGAAGAGATCGAGGTCATCCTTCAGAATACGGACGCCATGAAGGAGGTCCTGCACAGGGACATCAAGAAGATCCCGACACTCCGAGGCAAGAGCGTAATTACGCTCTTCTACGAGCCAAGTACTCGTACCAGAGTCTCCTTCGAGCAGGCGGGCAAGATACTGAGCGCAGACGTCATCAACGTTTCCGTCAGTGGAAGCAGCATCGAAAAGGGCGAGTCGCTCTACAACACGGCCCTCACCCTCCAGGCGATGAATGCCGACATCATAGTCATGCGGCACCCTCACTCGGGTGCGCCGCACTTCCTGTCGAGGTTCCTGGACGCCTCCGTGATTAACGCCGGAGACGGCATGCACGCGCATCCGACGCAGGCCCTATTGGACATCTACACTATCAAGAGCCACCTGGGGCGTATCGAAGGGCTGAAGGTAGTGATAGTGGGTGATCTTCTGTACAGCAGGGTAGCCCGCTCCAACCTCTGGGGCCTGACCAAGATGGGGGCCGACGTCGTGCTTTGCGCGCCGCCCACGCTGATACCCCAGGACTTTCAGAACGGATATCGTTCCCAAGAGGGACACCCCTTCGCCTCCGTGAAGGTGGAGACCAACGTCGAGCGCGCCCTCGAAGGCGCCGACGTCGTAATGGCCCTGAGGCTTCAGATAGAGCGACAGCAGGCCGGACACCTTCCCAGTCTGAGAGAGTACTCGAAAATCTATGGGATTACGCCCGAGAGGCTGAAGCTGGCCAAGCCACATGTCCTGGTCATGCACCCCGGCCCCATGAATGAGGGCATCGAGATAGACCCTGAGGTCGCCCACGGAGCGCAATCGGTCATCGAAGAGCAGGTCACCAACGGCGTCGCCGTCAGAATGGCGGCACTGTACGGCATCGCGACACCCGTGAGAGAGGGCAGATAGCATCTCGGAGCAACGTCAACGGGCCACGGCCATACTCATTCGCGACGGCGACCTGCTGCTCGTTAGAGACCGCGACAGGAGCAGCTTCGCCCTCCCCGGCGGAGGAGTCGACCCTGGTGAGCTTCCCATTTCGGCGGTCGCCAGGGAGCTCTACGAGGAG
>JADFQF010000239.1 GCA_022561955.1 Chloroflexota bacterium
AGACCGCACCGAAAAGGATATGACGGAGCGCATGCAGGAGTGGCTTCGCAAACGCGCGGAGGGCAAGGGCATGCAGTACGCCGAGGCCTTCCGGCGGATAACCTTCCGGCGCTAGTATTTGGCCTGCGATCCACGGCATCCCTCGCGGTCGTGGGGGCCAACCTCTCCGAAGATTCGGTCCGCACTGGCGGGCTCCGAAGATATACAGATTATGGCGTCGGACTCCTCCCGCTCTTTAGGTCCAAGCTTCGATTTTGTGCGCCTCTCGCCGTTCATGGAGGGGGAATCGAATTCGATGCGTGCGTGTACCGCCTATGGGACGGGCACCTCGTCTAGGTCTTCGCGACCGTAGTGGGATCAGGCCGGCAGGAGCAAGCTCTATGGCTCTAAGCCCTTTCCCGAGCGGCCCGGCGTACGCCGCCCATGTCAGACCCCACCAGAGGCACCGTGCCGATCACCTTCTCATCTTCGAGCTCTCTTAGCTCATCGGACGAACGACCCAACAGGTCTCGTAATAAAGGCGAATTGTGCTGCCCCAGCGTGGGTGCGGGCTCGTGTCGCTTGATCTCTTGGGAGGCCAGACTCCAGATGGGGCCGCTCATGGGATAGGTCCCGGCTTCCGGGTGGCTCACTACCTGGAAGTAGTCGCGTGCCTGTAAATGAGGGTCGCCGTAAGTATCGCCGCCGCAATCCAACACGGGGCCTGCGGGTATCTTCTCTTTTTGAAGCAGGTCGGTGACATCGTATCGGTCTCGCGACGATGTCCACTCGGAGACAAGGGCATCCAGCTCGTCCTGGTTATCAAGCCGCGCTTGAAGGCTGGAAAACCTCTCGTCGTCGGCAAGCTCAGGGCTGCCTATCACCTCGCAGAAGCTCTTCCACTCTTGCTCGTTGCGGACGGCGATGGTCACCCACTCGTCATCCCCTGCGCACGGATAGCAGCCGTGGGGCGCCATATTCGGATGCCGATTACCGCCGCGTTCTCTTGCGGCGCCCTTCATGCCGTGTTCCAGGAATATCTCGCCGAGATGGGGCATGAAGGCCTCGGCCTGGGAGAGGTCTATGAACTGACCCTCACCCGTGCGCGCTCGCCGAAACAGCGCCGTGCAGACGGCGAAGACCGCCGTGACGCCCCCGACGGCGTCCGGGTGATGCACCAGGGAATTGGTAGACAGATCGAGGTCGGGATACCCCCGCAGGGCGGTATGGCCCGTCAAAGCGTCGATGGCCATGCCCATGCTCTTGTGGGTCTTGTACGGACCGGTGTTGCCGTAGCCCGGCGTGAACAAGACGATGAGGTCCGGCTTCACGTTGCGAAGCGTCTCATACCCCAGGCCAAGGCGGTCCATAACTCCGTAGGCGTAGTTGGTGAAGACGACGTCGCTGACGCTGACCAGGTCGAGGAAGGCCTCGACGCCCTGTGGGCTGCTCAGGTCAAGGGTCAGGCCCAGCTTGTTGCGGTTCAGAGCGTTGAAGTTGGCGGCCCGGTTCCACGGGCGGTCGCCGGGTCCGTCGCCGGGATAGCCGCCCGCGTCGGGAGTCGGATTCAGGGAGCCGCGGGCGATGCGTTGAATCGACTCGACCTTGATGACCTCGGCTCCCATGTCGCCTAAGAGCGAGCCACAGAACGGGCCGGCCCAGATCTCCGCGAGCTCCAGGGCCCGGATGCCCTCCAAAGGCGGTCTTCTTGATTTGTTGGGTGCGTCAGCCTGTGTCAAACCGGTCACAGCCCCCTAAATAACTATCTCAAAACTTCTATCCAAAATGGACCATCCTTCGTCTGCCTCAGGCGGATCAGGACGAACTGGCAGAAAGATCCCTATCCGTTCGTGGTGTCCGACTCCTTAGTATGTATGTCTTCGGAGTCCGCCAGTCGGACCGATTCGTCGGAGAGCTTGTCGAACCATCTTTCGACATAGCTACTAAGTAATCCCTTCTTTGCCAAGACGGCGCAGCTCAGCTTCGCTCATGCCGAGAAGCCCGCCAAAGACATCCGGGTTGTGCTGCCCCAGGCGCGGCGCGGGACGCTGCTCCTCCATGGGGACGTCCGACAAGCCGAAGGGCATGCCCGTATAGGTCAGTCTTCCCGCATCGGGATGAAGGATGTCCACGAAGAAGCCTCTGGACTCGAACTGCTCGTTCTCCAGGACCTCGCCGATATCCAGGACCGGCGCGCATGGCAGGCCTTCCCTCTGCCCCGCCTCGAAGACCTCGTATTTGGTATGAGCGTCGAACCACTTCTGAAATATCGTCTCCAGCTCCAGTCGGCGCTCGGTCCGGTCGACGGTGGTGGCGAACCGCTCGTCGTCAACCAGCCCCGGCTGCTCGATCATACGCGCGAGATTAGGCCACATACGCGGTCCGAGTGGAAGAAAGCTCACGTAACCGTCCTTGCAGCGGAATGTGCCGACGGCATAGGGCTCGCGGCCTCCGGCGGCGGTCACACGCGGCTGCCTGCGGCCGTCGGACTCCCCTGAGTACACGAACGGCGTACGGCGGCCGATCTGATGGGGATGGCCCGCCAAGCACTCCTGAATCGAGATGTCTATCCAGTCGCCCACGCCGGTCATGGCGGCGGCGAACAGCGCGGTCATCGTGGCGGCGGCGGCGGCCGTGCCCGCGAAATACTGCCCAATCTCGCCACCGTATTTCAGGGGCTCGCGGTCGGGCAGCCCCTCGCGATGCATGGCGCCGCCCATGGCGAAGATCGTCAGCTCGGTGTACTCGTAGTCTTTGTGGGGGCCGGTCTGTCCGAAGGGCGTGACGGATGTCATCACCAGGTCCGGTCGCAGGACCTTCAGCGCGTCGTAACCCAGCTCGAGACTAGCCAATTTGCCGGGTGAAAAGCTCTCGACCAGCACGTCGCTCTCTTGGGCCAACTTCTTGAAAACCCCGACGCCGTCACTGGTCCCAAGATCGAGCGTCACGCCCTTCTTATTGGTGTTCAGGTGCAGAAAGAGCGCGCTTTTTTCGGGGTGCGGCACGTCTTCGGGAAAGGGCCCGACGCTGCGGCTCGGGTCTCCGTCTATAGGCGGCTCCACCTTGATGACCTCGGCGCCGTAGTCGGCCAGCATCTTGGCGCAGAAGGGCCCGGCGATGCCGCTTGAGACATCGAGGACTCGAACGCCTTTCAACGCCATATAGGGCACGGGCGACCTCTGTTCAGGGATTCAGACGTCGCCCATTCTCGCGGGGTCGGAGCCCGGTGTCAACTTCGAAAAGAAAAAGGGGCGCCCCGTTTACCGGAGCGCCCCTTATATTGCAGAGAGACCTGCAATTTAGCTAAAAAACCTACTCCCTAGGCGGAGGCGCGCCCTCATCGTCGTCGGTGAAGACGTGGAGGTTCTCGGCGTTGGTGATGGCCAGGCGCAGCGAGCTCTCGTTGCCCACGCAAACGATGTGGTGGCGCAGGCCCTTGGGGACGTACATGATATCCCCGTCCTTGACGTTGTAGATAGGCCGCTTCTCGCCCAGATTCCACGTCAGCTCGCCCTTGAGTATCGTCCACCACTCGTCGAAGTCGGGATGCCAGTGGGCGTTGTTCTCCATGCCGGGCCCGTGGCAGATGAGATTGGCCTTGTTGAGGTCGTCGTCGATGAGAGAGGTCGACCACGCGGGCTCGCCGAAATGGGCCATGACGTCGCTGAGCTTGCTGTGAATCATGTTGGGCGGCACCTTCTGGTCGGGCAGGGGAATGAGGCTGCTGCTGCGCTCGTTCTTGTGGCTGTGGTCCGAGCCTATCTTGCTGATATGCAACCGCACGGAGGACTCGTCGC
>JADFQF010000240.1 GCA_022561955.1 Chloroflexota bacterium
CCTTTCCCGGCATGGCGCAACCCGAGCCTCTCGCCCACAATCTGAGAAGGCTGATCGAGGATGTGCCCGACCGCTCCGCCGACGTTGGCCTCGCCACCGATGGCGACGCAGACCGTCTGGGCGTCGTCGGTGAGGATGGCAATTTCATCACGACCCTTCACACCTTCGCCCTGCTCTGCTTTCATCAGCTCGACATTCTAAAGCGAAAGGGCCCGCTCGTTCGCTCCATCACCATGACCAGCATGGTCGACCGCCTGGCGGAGCTCTACGACGTGCCGGTGTTCGACACCCCGGTCGGGTTCAAGTTCCTGGGTCCGGTCATGATGCAGGAGAACGCTCTGATTGCCGGCGAGGAGAGCGGGGGATACGCGTTCCAGGGCAACATTCCCGAGAGGGACGGCATACTGAGCGGGCTCATGCTCCTGGACCTGATGGTCAAGTCGGACAAGAGCATCACGGAGCTCATGGACACCCTTACGGAGAAGGTCGGCCCGCACTTCTACGACCGCTGGGACCTGAAGTTCGAGGAGTCGCAACGCCAGGCGATAATATCGCGTCTGGAGGCTGCCAAACCGGACGTGATCGCCGCCAAGAGCGTCGAGCGCATCGATACCAGGGACGGGTTCAGGTATGTGCTTGCCGGCGGCTACTGGGCACTGGTCCGGTTTTCCGGAACGGAGCCCCTTCTGCGGATCTACGCGGAGGCGGAATCGCCGGGGGACGTCAGCGCGCTGCTTGCCGCCGTCCGAGATTTGGCCGGGGTGTAGAAGGCCTCGATAGCCGTTATGGCGTTGGGGTCGGCGTGGGCTCCACGGATTCCTCCAGGGCTTCGTGCTCTGCCACCACCTTGTCCATCTCGCCCTTTAGCTTGGTCTCGAAGGCCTGGAAATCCACGGTGAGTTTGTTCGCCAGCGCCAACATCTCGACGCGCCTCGAATCGGCCCGCTCGTAGTCCGGGTCTGCCAGGTAGGACGATATGTCGTCCACCATGGCCATGTAGTTGCCCGAGAACAGCCTGCCCGCCTCCTCGACCGCTTCCACGCTATAGGCCTCGTCGGCCGGGTCGAAGGTCGTCGTCACGCTGGTATACGGGAATTGCATCATGACGCCGATTATGAAGGCGACCGTCATGCCGATTATTCCGAGTATTACTGCCAGGCCCATATGTGCTCACCACCAAAAACTATGTAGATAACACCCATCCACTCATTGCACATAACTACAGTAGCCGATAGGTGTGAACTTTTAGGTGGAAACACGGTGCCATGCAGGTGAAAGCACGGTGACAAATGGGGGAAAGCACCTACGTGCCCGCTCTGGCCTACAATAGGTGCGGCCCCTGGTACTGAGAGTCCTGTAATCCCGATTTAGTCGGCGTATAATTGGTAGGAGTCCATCGAGGAGTTTTCAATTGCCTAGCCCTATAACACCCCAACACGTCTACGACCTCGTGAACGTGGCAGACCCGTCCCTTTCTCCGGACGGAAGGAAAATCGCCTACACGCGGACCAAGACCGAAAGGGAGACGTCGGAAATCAGCTCGATAATCGTCATGCGAGACGTCGAAAGCGGCGAGTCCAGCCAGTTCACCAGCGGCCCGAAGGACTCGCTTCCCATGTTTTCGCCCGATGGAGGCTCCGTGGCTTTCGTGCGTCCCGACGAGAAGAGCAACCGTCAGCTCTGGCTCATACCGACCTCCGGCGGAGAGGCGAGAAGGCTGACCTCCGTTGAAGGCGGCGTCTCGCAGCCGACGTGGTCGCCGGACTCGCGTCGGATCGCCTTCGTATCCGACGTCGTTCCGGACGATGGCTCCGATGACGAGGGTCCGAGGGTAAGAGTCGTTCGCGGGATACGCTACCGCGCCGATACCATAGGCTGGAGGGGCGACTCCTTCCGCCACATATTCGTCGTCGACGTAGACAGCGGAGACACGCGGCAGTTGACCGATGGAGAGGGCGAGGACAGCTCGCCCGCCTGGTCGCCCGACGGCGCCCGGGTTGCTTTCATCTCAGACGAGGGCGCCGAACGAGACGTCTCCGACGGTGAGCACCTTTATGTGATTCCATCACAGGGCGGGGAGCCACGTCTGGTCTCGGCCGGGCTCCATAGCGTGGCCGCGGCGGTGTGGTCACCTGACGGGTCGAGGATTGCCGTGATCGGCTCGGACGACGAGCAGGTGGGCGCGGGCTGGCAGGGAAGGCTTTTCGTGCTGCAGGAGGGCGTGGCGCCCGTCGCGGTCACCGACGATTCCGTGAGACCTGCCGCGGGTTATGCTCCGATTATCTCGCCGCCGGACCTGCGTTGGACGGACGACGACAACATACTGTTTCTCGGCGACTCCAAGGGCGAATCGTACCTCTGCAGCGTGCCGGCCTCGGGCGGCGAGATACGTCGAGTCGCAGGCGGCGGAGGGGTCCAGTTTGGCACGCTATCGCTGGACGAATCGTCGGCCCACGGCGCCGTAACGTCTTCGACGCCCAGGTCATCCGCCAACATAGCTCTCGTCGACCTGAAGGCTGGCTCCGTGAAGCAGCTTACAGACTACAATCGCGCCTACTTCGAGGAGCATCGGCCCGCCGGCCTCGAGAAGTTTACCCTGGTCAGAGACGGTTTCGAGATAGAGTGCCGCCTGTATTTCCCGGCCGACTTCGTGGAATCTAACAGATATCCGTTGATATTGGATATTCACGGCGGACCTCACGGCGCATTCTTCGACGCCTTCAACGCGACCCAGCAGGTGCTGGCCACACACGGATACGTGGTCCTGGCCGTGAACCCGCGAGGCTCATCGACCTACGGCATCGGCTTCGCCAAGGCGGTCCTCGGTGATTGGGGCGGTGGCGACTACGAGGACATCATGGCCGCGGTGGATGAGGTATGCAAGCGGCGTTATATCGATTCATCCCGGCTGGGCATAACCGGCTACAGCTACGGCGGCTACATGAGCAGCTGGATAATTGGCCACGACACGAGATTCAACGCGGCGGTAATCTGTGCACCGGTCACAAATCTTTCCAGCTTCTACGGCACCTCGGATATCGGCGTGAGGTTCGGAGAGAGGCAGATCGGCGGCACCCGCATGGATGAGCCCGACCGATACGTCGAGCATTCGCCGCTTACGTACGTCTCGAATGTCGAGACGCCCGTCCTGCTGCTGCACGGCGAGGCCGACGTTCGCTGTCCAATCGAGCAGAGCGAGCAGTACTTTGTGGCGTTGAAGCGATTGGGCAAAGAGGTCGAGTTCGTCCGCTTCCCGGACTGCTCCCACATGTTCTTGCGCCTCGGCCACCCAAAGATGCGAGAGGAGTATTTCGCGCGAATGCTGGCATGGTTCGATGCCAGGATCGGCACTGGCGCGGCGCATATTTCCGCCGATCCGGAGATGATCCAGATCGCGCTGACTGGGTAGAAAATGTTTTCTTTTCTCTAGATGAGGCAAAACAAAAAGTTGCGGACGCTATTACTGCATCCAGAAATATTGTTCACGGAAGACAGAAGGAACTTACTGATGTAGACGATTTTCTTATTAACGCAGATTTGGCTACAATACCCAAAGACGAATACATCTCACCTTTTACAGGAAAGAAAACCTAATGTCATCTACACAAAAAACTGGATATGTTATCGAATCCCGACGTTATAATGGTTTCGTAGTTTTATTAAAAGTACAGATTCTAGGTATGATTATTCCAAATAATGGTATTGGAAATAATACTTGTCTAGTTGCCGATATAGGCACTATTTTATGGAAAGCCGATCCTAGGAG
>JADFQF010000241.1 GCA_022561955.1 Chloroflexota bacterium
CCAGCGAGGGATTGGGCGTGAGCCTGGGACGCTTCCCTGGAGCGAGACAGGATGGGTGCTCCGGATCGAGCCACGCCTGTGAGCCCCTGGGCGATATGCCGACGCCCAGGCCGGGCACGATCGGGGTATGCACCGTGAGGTCGCTGGGCGTGGAGCTAAATGCGTTGCCCCACTGGTCCACGACGCAGAAATAGGCCGTGCCGCCCTCGTCTTCGCGGCTGCCGTCGACCGGCGCCAGTGCCGGCGCGGACAATACTCCGTTGGTCGTGGCCTTCAAGGCCCTTGGGTCTCCGGGCGGCGGCATCTCCGGCCACGCCCTTGTCATATCAATTAAGCCGCGGCGTACCTCGGCGTATGCGCCGGACATGAGCGCCTGCGGCACGTCTACGAATTCGGGGTCGCCGTAGTAGCTGTGCCTGTCCGACAACGCAAGCTTGATGGACTCCAGCACCGCGTGAAGGTAGTCCGCGCTGTTGTGGCCCATAGAGCCCACGTCCATGCCCTCCAGAATCTGCAACACCTGGATGAGCGCGGGGCCCTGGCACCAGAATCCACAGGTGTAGACGTCGATGCCCTTGTACGACCCGCGCTCCGGCGCCTCTATCTTCACGTGGAAGTCTCGCAGGTCATCCAGGGTCAGAAATCCGCCGTGCTCCCGGCAGAACCGGGCCATCTCCTCCGCTATCTCACCTTTGTAGAAGTAGTCGCGGACGGCTCTGACGGCTTCTCTTCGACCTCGATCTCCGTTGGCTCGCTCGACGTCGATCATCCTCCGAAGGGTCGCAGCCAGATCGCTCTGAACGAACACGTCGCCCACCTGACGGTGCTCTCCGCCGGGCATGAAGATCTCTCCGTTGGCGGGCCAGTCGTGCAAGAAGTCCTCGAAACGTTGGGCCATTCGCAGTATGCTCAGCGTGTTGGGAAAGCCGTTCTCGGCCAGGTCCAGCGCCGGCGCGACGACTTGCTCGAAGCTCATAGTTCCGTAGCGTTCCAGCGCCGTGAGCCACGCGTCGGCCGCCGCGGGCGTCACGATAGAGGCCATGCCCTGGGGTATCTCGTCTCCGAACCGCTCTCTGTGGGCCTCCAGCGTGGCGGCCTTGGGCCAGCGTCCCAGGCCGCTGACAGTCAGCACCTCGTCCGAGTCCGCGAGATACATGATGATGGGGGCCACACCGCCGAGATTGGTCATCTGCGGCATGGTGACGTTGATCGCGAGCCCGGTCGCCACGCCCGCGTCCACGGCATTGCCGCCTTCTTCCAGGATGCGGTAGCCCGCCTGCGCCGCCAGGTAGTTGTTGGCGGCCACCATGTGCTTCGTTCCCATCACCGCGGGCTGATAGCTTGGGATGCCCAGTGCCGTCATCGTCGTTCCTCCAGAGGCTTCGTGCTAGACTTTCGCCGGCGTGCGAAACTCCGGCATCACCTTCTCCGAGAACAGGCGGAGGCTGCGCTCGTTGTCCTCCCACGACATGGGCCCCAGCCTGAAGTGGATGATCAGGCCGCCGATGCCCATGGTCTCGATCTCTCTGATCCTCTGGCACACGGTCTCGGGCGAGCCGAATATCAGGCCGTGCTCCAGGGTGTGGCGGGGATTAGCCATCTCGGTGGAAAGCGATTCCTGCTCTTGTGAAGTGTTGAGCTGTTTTCGCGTCGTGCCGATGTGCTCGCGGCTCCCGTAATACGCGTCAACGCCGATCCTCTCCGCCTCGGCATCGGTGTCGGCCACGACGATATTGCGCCAGATCCAGCAGTTGCTCATGCTGCGCTCAACGGCCTCATCGTCGAACCCGCTCTGGGCCATCGTCGCGCGATACTTGTCGAAGAGGTCCCTGGTAACGTCGTCGGGATGTATGACCAGCATGATGGGACGCCCCTGTCTGGCCATCTCGATGGTCGATCCCTCGGTGGCCACGGCCCTGATGATAGGCGGATGCGGGTCCTGGTACACCCTGGGTCTCAGGACCGGGATTTCGATGTCCCAGAACTCTCCCTTGTGCGTGAGGCCTTCGGTCGTCCAGGCCTTGACCAGGATATCCTCCAGCTCCAGAAGGCGTCCCTGCGCCTCTTCGAAGGCGACGCCGTAGCCACGGTACTCGTAGAAGTTGAACGCGGTGCCCCTGGCGGTCCCCACGATTATGCGGCCTTCGCTGAGGTTGTCCAGCAGCGCTATCTGTTCCGCGAGCCTCACGGGATGGTGCAGCGACGCCTGAATGGCTGCGAAGCCTACCGTAACTCGTTTCGTTCTGGCCACCACTGCGGCGGCAAAAGAGATGGGGTCGGCATAGGAGCACGCGCCGTCAAAGTGATGCTCGCCCACCCATATCCCGTCGAAGCCAAGCTCTTCCGAGAGCTCGGCTTCCTTGAGAGCGTCGGTCACTACCTGGAAGTCCGTTTCGGGAGTCTTGCTCTCCGGAAAAAGAAAGTTGCTGAATTTCATATGTTCACACTTCCGTTACGGTCTACTTTTCAACGAGAGCTACCGGTCCTGGGCCATTCGGATGCGCACGAGATTGATCTCCTCGTACGAGTAGTCGTCTCCGAGCAGCTTTCGGACGGGCGCGAGGTAGTGCCCTCCGGTCTCCTCAAAGGCGTCCCTGATACCCGCGATTCGGTACTCATCAGGCATCATATAATCGATATCAAGCACCTCTCCCTCTTGGACCAGGGTTTCTATGTACTTCATGATAGTTCTCTGCGAAAGACCGCGGCCTTCCGCGATTTCGTCGAGGGAGCGGCCCTGCCGGACCAGGTCCCTTATGAAGTCGTGCGAAGGTCCCTTCCGTCTTGAGCTACGACGGCGCCCCCTCGAAGCCTTCGCGGGAACGGTCTCCTCGCGCAGTCCGTGCAGCTGCGCATGTGTCGCGATCACGGAGAGAAAGGTCTCGCCGAACTGCTCCAGCTTAACATCGCCAACACCCGATATTCGGGCGAAATTGTCCCGGCTCTGCGGGTAGTAGTGCGCCATCTGCCCTAGCGCCGCGTCGCTGAAGATCACGTAGGGAGGCACGTCCCTCTCCGTCGCTATTCTCGAACGCAGGCTGCGAAGCTTTTCGAATAGGCCCGAATCGTGGTCCGTGTCGGAGCCGCCCTGCTGCGCGTCGTGCTCAGGCATGCGGCTCAGCCTGGTCAGCGAGAGGCTCTCCCTGGACTTCAGAAAAGACCGGCCCTCCGGGGTTACGGCGATCGTCGGGTATTCGGCGCCCATTTTAGCCAGCAGACCCCTGTCGATGAGAAGCTCGGCGACCTCTCTCACGCCCTCATCGCTGTAGTCGTCGACGATGCCGTAGACGCTGAGCTCATCGTGCCCAAGCTGCCGGATGCGCTTGGTGTTAGCGCCTCTCAGCACTCCGCTGATGTGGCCGATGCCAAACCGCTCATCGGTGCGAATGACGGCGGACAGGACCTTCTGAGCGATTACTGTCGCATCGAACTGCTCCGGGGTGCTCATGCAGACGTCGCATGCGCCGCATTCGCCCGACCATCGGTCGTCACCGAAGTACTCCAGCAGATACCTTCGCCTGCACGTCTGAAGCTCGCAGAACTCGACCATCAGGTCGAGCTTCTGGTGGGCGTTGGCACGCTCCGCCTCGTCTTCGCTCCGGTTGATCAAGAACTCCTGAAGGGCCCGGTCCCCGTATGAGTAGAGCAGCACGCAATCGCTGGCAAGGCCGTCTCGGCCCGCTCGACCCGTCTCCTGGTAGTATCGCTCCAGCGATGCGGGCAGGTCCTGGTGGACGACCA
>JADFQF010000242.1 GCA_022561955.1 Chloroflexota bacterium
GTGGTCGTTCATCACTCCCACGATCTCTTCAGCCATGCCGTCGCTTGCCCAGTAGACGTTTGGGCACGTATAGGAGAGCAGCTGAGTCTGCACGCCCACTTCGTCCATGGCTGGAATTCGCAGCTCTGGCTCGAACATGGGCTCGGTCAAGGTCATGAACCTGGCGTTACCGCGCATGACGACGGTACGCCCCTCGGAGTCCTCTTGCAGGCTGTATCGGTCTCGGCCGTGCTCGGCGAGCAGGTCTACGTAGGCCCTCGAGAGTATGTGATTGTGAACATCTATCAGCGCCACGGTCTCCCCCTAATGTCGGCGTTTGCCGGAGCATACCATCGAGAGTGCCTCGGGGCAACGAACGCCCCCCTCCTGGGGACTACCCCCATCCTAGCCTTCCCCCGTGAACGGGGGAAGGGACTTCCATTCTCACCTCAGATTTCAGGAGGCGGGTGGTTACATGGAACCCTTAGGCGCGCCGAGGGATCCTCTAGACGAGCTACGAGTACTCCCTGAGGCGCTTTTGCGTTACCAGGATGACCGTCGCGACCACACCCAAGATAACGCCCAGCAGTCCGATGGCCACCTGCGCGCCCATGTAGTCGATGAGTATGGCCGTAGGCAGCACGCCAAGGGGCATGAGGCCTCTGTTCAGCATGAAGACGCTCATGACACGCCCGCGATACTGGTCCTCCGTCTCCTCCAGGACCAACGACTGATTTAACGTGCGGCGCCCGGCATCGCCTATGCCAAGGAGGACCATTATGAACACGCCCGCCATGTACACCGGTATGGCCGCTACCAGGATCAGGGCAATTGCGGACATGAAGCTGCTGATGATTAGCAGCATGCCCCTGTGCCACTTGTTCAGCGACGCGACGAAGAGGGCGCTAATCAGTGAGCTTCCACCCATCGCCGAGACGAGAAGGCCCATGTACTCCGGGCCTAGCCGGTAGATGTCGACGATGAACACCGGCATGAGGAACCGAAACGGCTGTGCCAGCGGTCGTGGATAGTCCGATCAGCAGCAGCGCTAATATGAAGGGGGTGCGCCTGATGTAAGACAGCCCCGCGCCGATGTCCTTGATTATCGGTCCCTTCTTCTTTCCGGCGGTCGCGCCCTTCGTGCTGGGGATCAAGTTGGTCAGGGCTACGGCGCCGAAGCCCAGCGCGGAAATGACGAAGTAGACGTTGTGGGCGCCCGCGAAGCCGTATATGAGGCCTGCGAAGGCGGGGGCGGCCAGCGTCATCGCGCTCATTCCCGCGGCGCTCAACGCCATGGCGTTGGTCAGCTTTTCCCGCGAGACCAGGTGCGGAATGATGGCCTGTCGTGCGGGCATCATGAAGGAGAAGGTCGCCCCCTGTATCACTGCCGCCACCAGCAGGTACTGCCAGGTGATATAGCCTGTAACGATGGCAATGCCGACGACGAGGGAAAGCAGTGCGAAGACGAGCTGGCCTGCCTGAATGATGCGTTTCATATCGAAGCGGTCGGCGAAGGCCCCTCCGAACAGGGACAGGGCAAGCATGGGCAAAGCGTTGCCCGCACTGACGACCCCCAGCAGGATGGCCGAGCCGGTTATGTCGTAGGTAAGGTAGCTTCTGGCGAGCATCTGCATCTGCATGCCCGCCATCACGCCCAGCATTCCCAGCCAGAGGAACAGGTAGTTGCGCTCTGATAGCGAACTGAATGTATTCCGAAGGCTCGCAGCGGGAGCCGCACCCTCGGACCTATCAGTGGCTGCGGTACTAACGGCAGCCGTCGAGGCCAATCGCCTCACATCTTCCGCCAAACGCCTTTTCTCCCTCTACCCTCAGGCCTGTCGAGCTCCTGCGGCCACGTAGTCGGGCATCACCTCAGTCGTGAAAAGCTCCAGCGACTGCATGGCCTGCTCGTGCGTCAGCTCGCCCCACTGGAACGAGCACACGAAGTAGTTAGCGCCCGTCTCCAGGTATTCGTCCATGTATTCTCGAACGGAGGCGGGAGAGCCCGCCAGCGCAACTCCGCCGAGTCGAGTGGGATTCGTCCGGTTCTTCTGGGTGTCGAAACGCTCTATCTCGGCTTCGATATCCCGTCGGGTCTCCCTCGCGGGAAGCCCTTCGGGCCGCGAGCCGACGAACCCGTACGAGCCATCCTTGCTGGTGAGAAACTGGTCGAGTCCTCGCTTCTCGGCCTCCAGGCGACGCGGCGCGCCAAGGTTCCAGCGATAGGCCTCCCAGGCCGGTGTCGCTATCGAGATGGCCTCTTCGTCCGTTTCGGCCACGACCATGTGCACGACGAGGCCGATCTTGGGCACCGTACCCTGCTCCGTTAGCGAGCCGGCCCCGTGCTCCCTCTCCCAGACCTCGTTGTAGCGCTCGACCTCGGACGCCAGGCTGTCGATGGTACCGACTATTATGGTATTCATGCCCTCTATAGCCGCGGTCTCCGGGTTTCGCATGTACCAGAGCGGCGGGTAGGGTCGCTGTACGGGCCGCAGTCGCATGGGCAGCGCATCGAAGCTGTGGAACCTGCCTTCGTAGGTCAGCTCGTCGTGGCTCAGGCCCTCCTTGATGATGGCCAGGGTTTCGAGGTAGCGTGCGTAGTTGGTCTCCGAGTCGTCTTCCTGCCCCCAGAAATACGCCTCCATGACACCGCCGCGGCCCACGCCGATCTCCATGCGGCCGCCGCTCAGGTTGTCCAGCATGCAGATCTCCTCGATCAGCCTGAGGGGATGATGCAGGGGGAGGACGTAAACGCACGGCGACACCCTCAGGCGGCTCGTCCGCTGTGAGACCGCCGCGAGGAATACGTTCTGCGACGGCGCGAGGCTGTGTACCGCCGGCGAGTGGTGTTCGGCCAGGTGGTACGCGTAAAATCCCGCGGCGTCGAACCGCTCGATCTGCAACAGGCGCTTCTCATAGATTTCGTTCAGCGAGCTGCCCGGAACAGGCTCGATGTGATCAAATACTCCGAATTGAAGTCCCATGCCCTTCGCTCCGCTCATCCCTTCCAAGATTTAGGAGCCGCGTTCGCGACTACGATCATTGTGCCACGAACTCAGCTCAGTGTTTTCGCTCTCAACTGCCCGCCGAGGTGACTATTGCAGCTCGCCCCTGTATGCCAGATAAGCCATTCTCGTGATCAACCCAACACGGTCCTGACCGGCGAAGTCCGCGAATCTGCCTACCTTGACCTGCTTGACGGTGTCTTCTTCCGAGAGCCCGGCGTCGAACCCTCTGCGAATCTCGGAGTCGAGCAGTGACAGAAGCTCCACCGCATCGTCGAAGTCCGACCGGTCCCCCACGGGGCCGTGACCGGGCACGAACGTGTCCGCGTCGAACTTCGCGACCTCATCCAGCACAGTCAGCCACTTTGTGATGTGCCCGTCGGGAAACGCGGGCAGGGTCTTATTTACGGCAAGGTCGGCGACGAACAGCAGCTTCTCCTCGGGAAGGTACAGGAGTATGTCGCTGTTGCTGTGCGCCCGGCCGTGAAAGCTCAGCTGAATCTCCCTGCCGCCGAGGCGAATGCTCATGCGGTCCTGGAAGGTGACGTCGGGCAGGGTCATCTTTATCTGGTCGAGCTCGGGAATCAACTCCGTCCTTGCCCTATAGCGCTGCATGTTGCCGTCGAACTTCTCCATCAGCTCGTCCCGTCAGTTGGCGTGAGCGACAATAGGCGCGGGCAGAAAATACTTGTTTCCGAAGACGTGGTCGCCGTGGAACTGGGTATTGATTAGAAATCGAATTGGAGCCT
>JADFQF010000243.1 GCA_022561955.1 Chloroflexota bacterium
AAAAGCTCCTCGGGGCTGTGCTCGACCCAACCGGCCTGGGGGAACATCTGCCGGATTTCCGTGCTGGTCTGCCACACGACCTTGCCTGATCCGTCCACGGCTATCGCGGTGGTGCCCGTCGTGCCCTGATCGATAGCCAAGACGTACCCTGATCTCGCCATCGTCGGCCTCCCGCCGTTGCTTAACCACCACCGGGTGGTTGTGCCAAGGGTTGCCTTACAGCATAATGTTATTGCCACGCGACGCCTCACGCAAGGGGTTGGATGACGAGCCAAGCGACGGACGATACAGGCGCAGACTGCCGTCGCATGCCAACGGTCAATCAACGTACGGGGAGACCGACATGGCCGACAGGAGAATAAAGATTACCGCCGGAGATTTATCCGTGTTCGCGGAGTTGAACGATACCCCTACGGCGATACTGGTGTGGGACTCTTTGCCCATCGAGGCGTCGGGCAGCACATGGGGCGACGAGATATATTTCAGGACGCCCATTTCGGCGGAAGAGGAGGACGCGCGCGAGGTTGTGGATATGGGCGACGTGGCCTACTGGCCTCCGGGTCAGGCGCTGTGCCTGTTCTTCGGGCCGACGCCTGCGAGCCAGGGAGACGAGATTCGACCGGCCAGCGCGGTGAACGTTCTCGGCAGGATTGAGGGAGACGCCACTGTGCTGAAGCAGGTGCGCTCGGGGTCCAAGGTCCGTGTCGAGAGAGCTTAGGACGAGCATCGCCGAGGTCCGGAGGAGGCCATGGGTTTTTCCGACGAGCTGAGAATGAAGGGCGCACCCACGTGGGACCTGGAAAAGCAGCACCCGTTCGTAACAGGCATCGGCGACGGCTCCTTGCCCCTGGACATTTTTCGCTACTATATGCGTCAGGACTACATCTTTCTCATCGACTTCTGCAGGGCGATATCCCTGGCGGTTGCCAAGGCCCAGACCGTCGAAGACATGGGCTGGTTCGCTAAACTGCTGCACGAGACACTGAATACGGAGATGTCGCTGCACATAGGCTTCTGCGGCGATCTCGGAATCACCGAGCAGGAGCTCTTATCCACGGAGCCGTCGCCCACGACCCTCGCTTATACTCGACACCTCGTGCAGACGGCCTACACGGGCGGAATAGGGGAGTTGGCGACGGCGATATTGCCCTGCTCGTGGGGTTATTGCGAGATCGGACAGATGCTGAACGACAGGGGAGCGCCCGCAGGCCAGCCGCTATACGGGCGCTGGATCGAGATGTACAGCTCTCCGGAATTCGCCGAGCTCGCGGATTGGCTTCGGTCCTTTATCGACCGGACCTCGGAAGCGAGCGGGGACCAGGAGCGAGGGCGGATGGTGAAGGCGTTTCTTTTGAGCAGCCAGTACGAGTACATGTTCTGGGACGCCGCGTACCGAATGGAAGAGTGGCCCGTTTAAGTTTTTTCTTCCCCATATGCGTTTTCGTTATTTTTGGTCAAATTTTCAATCGGGCAATTGCGATCGCCGCGTCGATACTAGCGGAGAACAAAAAAAGATCCCTCATTTTCGTGAGAGACCTTCACGGCTACGCCGAGGATTTATTAGGTCCGTCTGAGGCCTATTTGGCGACCAATGCGGCTATGCTTTCCATGTCGCCATTCTGTATATTGACCGAATAGACACAATGGGTGGAGCCGTTAGTAATGCACTCCGGCTGTCTCACGCCCTCTGTGATGAATGCGGAAATGACGTTGGAGTCGAAGCTGCATACCGCCCTGTTTTGGAGGGCCACGAAGCGATAGGGGCAGTTCATTAGCTTGAGCCTCATCTCGCTGCCGTTCAGCTCGAGCTCGGGGAAGAAGTCCTTCTCTTCGAGGACATTGACCAAGACCTCGACCCGTTTGCTGAGGCTCTTGCCTTTCACATCTTTCTCATACTGCGAGAACACCTCGCGAGAGAGACCCTCAAAGACAAGCTCCAAGACCTGCCCACCGTCACGGCCGCTTATGTCTTCTATGCTGAGCTGGGACAACCCTTCCACGGTAGCAGCAAGTAGCTTCTCGTAGTCCTTGGGGAGGGATTCCTGCCCCTCCTCAGTGAGGAAGAAGGAGTATTCGGGGCGGCCAGTCTTCTTGCGCACCTCACGGAAGTCTACGAGCCTGTCGCGCTGAAGGATGTCAAGATGTCGGCGAATCGTAGCAGGCGCGAGCCCTATGTTAGTCGCCAGCGCCTCGACTGTCTGACTGCCATTACTCTGCAGAAGCTGCAGAATTTTAGAACGGGTACTTTCCATGCCTAATTCCAGGGCTATAGAACTTATGTATAGTATAAATTGTGACAATCATGCTGTCAAATATATTAACGTATATGCGCTTTATTACTAATTTGACGATAAAAGTATGCATGGTACCCGAAATTGGCCGCCAAACGAAGCGCCATCTGCAACGCGACACCCGAAAGGTGCGCGGGCTGTGAGGAGCCAGGGAAATTATCTGAACAGGTCTCGCGACCTCTCGCGAAGCATCGGCGCGATGGAAGCGTTGTCGGTGCCCGAGTAGGCGTAGCCCCTCACGATTGCCACGGGCACGTTTATGACCTTCGCCATGACCAGCTCCGCCGCCCCGGCAAGCTCGTCGGCCACCGCGATGTTGGTCACTCTCAGTAGCTTGCCGCTGGCATCTATCTCGCCTCTATAGTCTTTGAGCGGCTCCATGCCTGAAACGCCGATCGCGAAGTTGCCGTGGCCCTCTCTCCACGCCCTGCCAAAGGTGTCGGAAACGATGACCGGTACGTCCCAGTTATCAGTATGTTCGCGAATTCGAATACGTATCCCCTCTGCCGAAGCGTCCGGGTCCTCGGGCAAGAGACACACATAGTCATCGCCAAATACGTTGGAGGAGTCTATGCCGGAGTTTGCACACACGAAGCCGTGCTTTGTCTCCGTAATCATGATGCCTCGATCTGCATCCATTCGAACGACTGACCGGCTCTCCCGCAGGACGAGCTCCACAAGCCTGGCGTCCTTCCCGCTGTGACCCGCGAACTCGACGGCGAAGGCCGACGGCTCGACCGTCCTGAGGTCGACCAGCCTGCCCTCCGCCTTGGAGACGATCTTCTGGGTGACGACCAGGATGTCGCCACTCGCCAGCGGCGTGTCCTGTCCCTGGGCGGACCGGACGATCATCGAGGCAAGGTCGTCGCCCTCCTTTATTTCAGGGAGACCGGTTATTCCGATTATACTGATCTGCGGTACGTCGTTCATTTTCCTCAGGAAGCAGTCAATGAAGGGTATCTGGGCTTTATAGCATAGGCCCTTGGGAGTGTCAACGCGCGCAACCCGGCATCCATACAGCCCAGGGTGGAGACTCGAGTTGAATTAGAAATGTAATTCGACATAGAGGGACCTTTATGAGGAGGTCGTCTTTCTGGATTCCGGCATTCGCCGGAATGACGGGCCTTCTGATACACACATCCCTTACCCTCAGACCCCTGCGATTCCGGCAAAAGCCGAATTCCACAAACATACTGAAGCCACACTACTTGCGGACATGCCCCCCTTACCCCCCGTCATTCCGGCGAACGCCGGAATCCACAAACATGCCGACGTCACCCAGCTGGCAAACATCACTCAAACCACCGTCATTCAGGCAAATGCTGGATTCCGGCGTTTGCCGGAATGACGGGCCTTCTGATATGCGTATTCCTTCGCCAAAAGGCATATATCGAGGCACATCAACCAATCGCGCTGCTCCGCATAAAC
>JADFQF010000007.1 GCA_022561955.1 Chloroflexota bacterium
CTATAACGACGGCGAGACTCGTCTCCGTGGCCTTCGGCGTGGCGGGTGTCGTGGCGATATTCCTGTTGACGCGGCTCGCGTTAGGCTCGGGCCTGGCCCTGATAGCCGCATTTCTGACGGCTGTCATGCGTTGGGACATCAACTGGAGCCGCATTGGCATGCACGGCATCACCGGGCCGCTATTCGGCGCGCTGACCGGATACCTGCTGCTGAAGGCCCTGCGAAGTGAGAGGCCGGCGGCATTCGCGTTCGCCGGCGCGACGCTGGGACTGGGGATGTGGTTCTATGCGTCGTTTCGACTGTTCCCCCTCGTGATCGCCTTCATGATTCTGCACCACCTCGTTTTAGGGAGGTCTGATCGGCGCAGGCTAATCAGAAACGTTCTGCTGATGGGTGTGGCCGCGTTCATCGTCGCGGCGCCGGTCGTGCAGTCGGCCATAGTCGACTCCGAGGAGTTCTTTTCGAGAACCGCCGATACCTCGGTGTTCTCCCTTTATACCCCCGGTGAGGCCCTGGACCAGGTCTGGACCGGACTGGGCAAGCACGCCCTGATGTTCAACTACAAGGGCGACCCGAATCCGCGCCACAACCTGCCCGGCGCGCCGATGCTGGACTTCCTTTCGGGCATGCTCATGATACTTGGAATGGGTGTCGCCTTCGCCCGCTGGCGAAACGTGGCCCTGGTCGTCATGCCCTTCTGGATCTTGTTCATGATGATGCCCGGCGTGATCACGCTGCCCTTCGAGGCCCCGCAATCGCTGCGGTCGATCGTGGTCATACCGGCCGTCGTGGTCCTGATCACCCTGGCCCTGGCCGCGGTATGGTGGGCCGGGAGGTCCGCGCCGTGGCGCCCGATAAGGCGAGCGACGCCCCTCTTTGTAGCCCTCCTGCTCGCGGTCATTGCCATATCGAATTTGAGCACCTACTTCGGGGCGCAGGCGAGCAATCCAGAGGTCTACGCCTCGTTTTCCACCGACGAGACCCTCATGGCACCGCACATGCTTCAGCAGCAGAGGCGGGGCTACAGCCTGTTCGTATCCCGTCAGTTCCTCTTCAGCCTCACGGCAACCCTTCTAGCAAACAACCCTCGCTTCGAGACTATCGCGGCGCCCATAAACATACCCCTGGACCCCGCGAAGGCCTGGCTCGGAGCATCAATATATCTGGAGCCCAGAGAGGCCGGATTTTACGACGTGCTCAAGGCGTATTACCCCGACGCCGAGTTCAGGGAGTTTCGCCCGCCCGCCGGGGGAGAGCCGCTATTCTACTCCGCCGTCATCAGTCGCGCCCAGCTCGAGCGCGATCAGGGCATTCTCGAACGCATTACACTCGACAGCGGCGTCGTGAAGGAGTCGACGAAATACACGACCGAGAGCCTGTGGCCGCTGGAGGTAGGGCCGGAGGACGTGCCCTTCGACGTTACTTGGGAGGGGAGCCTGCATGTCGTCCGCCCCGGCGAATACGTGCTGGAGCTGGTTTCCGACGGCGACACCGAGGTGTTTCTGGACGGCCAAACAGTTCTAACCAGCGAACAGCCTTCCGTGAAGATAGTGCCGGCGGTGGGTCTCCACTCCCTCGAGCTCAAGGCCCGTGTGGAGGACCCCGACGGGACGCTGCGGCTGTTGTGGCGGCCTCCAGGCGGCGAGCTGGTCCCGATCCCCAAAGCCAATCTCTACCATGGCTCGATACGCCCGCTGGGCCTCGCGGGACGCTTCTTCAAGGACGGCGAAGAGGTCGGCGCGGCGGTGGCGGACGCGTTCAGAATCACGCCCGTGTTGGACACGTTCTGGTATGAGCCCGTGTTGGAAGAGCCGTACAGGGCCGTCTGGGAGGGCGAGTTGGCAGCCCACAAATCCGGCGGCTACAGATTCGATGTAGAGGGCTTCGGGGAGCTGAAGCTATACATCGACGACAGGCTGGTGGCGGCCAAGCCCGGGGGCCTGTTATCGGCGCCGGACGATGTCTCGCGCCTTCGAGTGGGCCGACATTCGATCAGGCTCGAGTACTTCTCGCAGTTCCCGCCCTCGGAGTTCGAGGTCTTCTGGACGCCGCCGGACGAGCCCAGGGCGACGATTCCCCTGGAGCGCCTGTCGCCTAAGCCGGAGGCCATGTTTCGGGTCGTGGAGTAGGCGAAATGCCTTGAAATGTCTAGTTACCCGAATATATGGAAAAGCCCTCATGTTCGAAATCAACATCAAAGGCCATTGCCTGCATTATGCCGTATCGTCGCATCACGACAAAGCTTGCGCAATCCACCAGACTCAATCCCCTATTATCTCGCTCTCTGAGCAGAGTAACGGCTTGAGCGTGGTCCTCATTGTCGATCCAATGTGTCTGGATTGAAATCATCTGGTCCAGGAACTGAAGTGCGACATCAAGGCCAAGTCTTCGTTGAAGCAGCGCCGCCGACTCTATGAGCACGTAGTTGTGTAGCAATATGTCTTCATTATTGCTGAATGCAAGGGCAAACATTTCGCTGGCTTCTGAATGATGCAGGTCATTCGCGTCTGCCAAAGCGTAAATAGCGGAGGTGTCGAGGAAAATCAATCCACGAAGTCCTCTGCAAGCGCGTCGTCATGTCGCTCGGAAACCGGTCCGTTTTTGTCTGGTTTCGAATGGCCGGAGCCAATGAAGGTAAATGCCTCAATACTTGGACGTTTGGTCTGTGGCCCAATTAAGTAGCTTTCTAATGCCCGACGAACCAAAGCGGCCATGGAAATATTCTCATCGAACGCTTTACGTCGCAGCAGCTCGTAAATCTTATCGTCAAGCTGTATTTGAGTTCGCTTCATGGGTCAGTCCTCATAATTAGGCTTCGTCACAGCATGGCAGCATGATGTAGAAGCGTCAACGTCGATGGACCTCCGGGGGCTCGCCCTCCAGAAACGTCGTGTGGTTGAACGGGTCCTGCACCGGGAAGAACGAGATTATCTTGAGGTCGCCGGGGCCCACGTTGGTGAAGGCGTGAGGCACGTTGGGCGGAATCACCAGCGTGTGCTCCGCGCCAACCTTCCGGACATCGTCTCCCAGCCTGGCCTCGGCGGTGCCCTCCAGGATGACGATGAACTCGTCGGACTCGTGAGTATGCAGGGGCGCACCCGCTCCGACTCCGACGACGCTGTAGGCGACGCTGCTGCTGGTCGTGCCGTCGCCCTCCCGCGTGATATCCCACTTGCGATAGTTGGGCCGCCAGGGTGTTTCTGGGGTGTTGTTGTGGTCGACAATCGGCATTTTTGCTCCTACCTACTGAATTAAGCTGAGACTCGCCTGATCCTGTGCCTACCTGGCTCAACTACGACGAAGGCTCGCATCAATTCCTCTTCCGCATAGCTGTTCAAGACTGACTGGAGTTCGGCGTGTCCTGCGGCCAGGCTCGTCGGGTTGATCCGAAGATAGATGACGCCGGAATCGATTCCCTCGACAAACACAAGATTTCCGAAGTCCCTGTCTCTAGTGATAAGTATTCGATTTTCTTCTCTTGCCAGTAGTAGAAGCTCTCTGTCAGATGCTCGGGAAAGGCCGAATTCGGAAGCTGATGTAACATCGTGGGAAAGCTCGCGGAGATATTGCGAGGTGGCAAGATAAACATCCTGGTCCAGAAGAAACCTCACGACTGGGCGGAAATATGTACGTCTTCGGCGATTACTATGTCAATTACGTATTTAAGGCACGCCTTGATATCGTCCAGCTGGATATCAGGATAGTAATTGGTCACTATCTCATCGAAGGCAATACCGTCTCTGACCAGTTCAAGGATATCTACGACCGGGATTCTTGTGCCTGCGATACATGGTTTTCCGAAATGAACGCCTTCATTAACTACAATTCGATCTGTCATTAGCCGAGTTCCTCCCCTACTTCCAACTTTATGCCATCGACTTTTGGAATCGAATGCGCCAATTGAATGCCGAGAAAAATCCATTCTTCCAACACCTCCAGTAGCTGCTCCCTGCACTCCTCGAGCTTTGGCGTGTTGGCGATCACTCCGTCGAATCCAGGTATTTCGCCGTATACGGACCCATCCGGAAGGATTTCGTACGATGCCCTGCACATCGCAGCGTGTAAATATTTCGTTAGCATTAATTTTGGCCTCCACGCCGTTCCAACCGGCATTGAACTACTATCTTTGAGATTAACCCTACTTAGTTGTCAGATATGTGTCAACACGGCCGCCTTCGGTGATGGCCCGCCAACCCTATGATATACTTCGCGCGGTTCATCAGGCTATGGAGCAGAATCGGAGGGTATGATGTTCGACGTTGTCATTCTTGGCGGGACCGTCGTTGACGGCACGGGTTCCGATGGCTTTCACGCAGACGTCGGCATCACCGGAGAGGTGATCGAGGAGATCGGCGACCTGTCTCAGGCGGAGACGCGGCGTGTCATCGACGCCAAGGGCCTTACGGTATCGCCCGGCTTCATCGACAGCCACGCCCACTCCGACGGCGCGCTGCTGATCGACCCCCAGCACGCCAACGGCCTGCGTCAGGGCATCACCACGGAGATCCTCGGTCAGGACGGCCTGTCCTACGCTCCGCTGTCCCCCGAAAACTACAAGATGAACCGCCGGTACCTCGCCGGCATTCTCGGCGAGCCGCCCGAAGACCTGGACATGAGCAGCGTGGCGGCCTTTCGGTCTCACTACCATAACAAGGTCGCAATCAACACCGCGTACTGCATCCCACACGGCGCGCTTCGACTGGAGACCCTCGGCTTCTACGACAAGCCGCTGGTCGGCGACGCCATGGAGCGGGCGAAGGTCCTGATACGCGAGGGCATGGAGCAGGGCGCGGTCGGACTCGCCACGGGCATGTCGTATTTCCCCAACGCCTGGAGCACCACCGACGAGCTTGTGGAGCTTTGCAGCGTCGTCGCCGAGTACGGCGGCGTGTACGTCACCCATCTTCGCGATGTTAATACCGACCGTGGATTCGGTGGCGGCGGCGTGCCTGAGGCGCTGGAGATCGGAAGGCGCTCGGGCGTAAAGGTGCACTTCTCCCACTACCGCACGCAGCCCGAGGAGGCGGGCCAGGTCGCGCAGCGCCTGGAGCTGATCGACAAGGCGAAGGCCGAAGGCGTCGACGTCACCCTGGAGCTTTATCCCTATCCCACAGGCAGCAGCTTCCCCCTCAGCTTCTTGCCCAGCTACGCCCACGAGGGCGGTCCGGCGGCCGTCATGGAGCGGCTGCAGGACGCAGACGAGAGGCGCAAGATCATCGAGCACATCGTGGGTCAGCGAAGGCGCCCCCTGGAAGACGCCGTCTTCACGCATCTCCCCAAGAAGAACCAGCACCTGGAGGGCATGAGCGCCCCGGACGTCGCGGCTATGAGAGACATGCCCATTGGAGATGCCCTCGTCGAGCTGCTCATCGAGGAGGACCTGCAGGTCGGATATCGTGGCGCGCCCCCCAACAGCGTCAAGGTATGGCGGCAGGTAAGCCGCGACTGCGTCGAATTTCTGTCGAGGCCCGACTACATGGTGGGCAGCGACTCCATTCCGCTGGGCAGCATGCCCCATCCCAGGGCCTACGGCTGCTTCCCGCGATTCCTCGGAAGGCTCCGGCGGCAGTTCGACATCATGAGCCTGGAGCAGATGGTGCAGCGCATGACCGAAAATCCGGCAAAACGCTTCGGATTAAAGGGCCGTGGCCTCATCGCCAAGGGAAGCTACGCGGATATAGTCGTGTTCGACGCCGAGCACATCATCGACAACGCGACCTACGATGACCCGACACAGTTCCCGACGGGCATACCGTATGTCCTCGTGAACGGACGCGTGGCCGTGGACAACGAGCGCTGCACCGGCGAGTTCGCCGGACAGGCCGTGCCTTAGGGGGTACGGGGGACTGGGGTACGAGGGTAAGGGGTATAGGGTTAGGCGCCTTTACCCAACCCCCTACCCCCCGCACCCTCCGTTCGACATGATTGGCTCAATCTCGCTGCTTCAGCTAGTCGTCGCGGTCGTCGCGGCGTTTGTCGGCTCCACGGTATTCTCCCCCGTTGGATTCGGCATCGGCGTTACCAGCATTCCCATCCTGCTGCTGGTGTTCGACCCTCAGACCGTCGTCGTCATGGTGAACACCGTGACGATACCGCTGCTGGTGCTCGTCATATTTCAGACGAGGCGCTACATCCACCTGCGGCGGACGGTCCCCATCGCCATCGCCGGACTTCTCGGAATGCCCATCGGCGTGCTGTTTCTGAGCTCGGCCGACGCCGGTGTGTTGCGCATCAGCATCACGGCGGTCATCATCGCGCTGGCGCTCCTATTGGCCCTCAACCCCAACGTCGCCCGCCTCAGGCGTGTGCCTGATCCTCACATAACGGGTCCGGCAGTCGGATTCGTCGTCTCGATAATGCTGAACTCGCTGGGCATCGGTGGGCCGCTGATCGCTCTCTTCGCGCTCACGCAGGGGCTGGCACCGGCACTCAGTCAGGGGCACGCTGGCCCTGTACTTCCTCGTGGTGGAGGGTGCGGGCGTCGTGGGCTTCGTCGTCGCGGGGCTCTTCACGATGGAGAGGGCGGTCCTCACGGCGATCATTGCGGGGCCGGTAGGGCTGGGCTTCTGGCTGGCCGTCCTGATTCACCGACGCATCGACGAGGCCCTCTTTCGTCGGCTGGCGATCATCGTAATAATCCTGACCAGCCTCCTGGTGCTCGGCCGGGAGCTGTCGCAGCTTTAGTCGGGTTTGAAGGCTCTTGTCCCGCGACGATTTGGCACATAGAATAGCTGCGGGCGAGGCTAGGATGTTTGGCAGCGCCGTATTGTTTGCCGGGTGGAGCGACCCCTCCCACAGGGGTTTGTTCCCGACTACCCGACCCCGGATTGCATCAGATTGCCCGTCGCCCCACCCGCAAGTGGGCCCGCATGATGAGCGCTCGATTAGTACATCGATGAACAACCAGGGGGAGAAAGAATGAAAATAACTTCAGTCGAGACCTATCCCGTGGACAGGTACCTGTTTATCAAGGTCCACACCGACGAGGGCATAACGGGCATCGGCGAGTCCGGCGCTTGGGGTCACCTCGAGGCCTCCGCCGCCGCCATCGAGAATAAGTTCGCGCCCTATCTCGTCGGCAAGGACCCGCTTCTCATCGAGCACCACTGGCAGAACATGTACCGCTCCAGCCATTTCAGAGGCGCGGCCATCATGGGCGGCATCAGCGCCATCGACATCGCTCTGTGGGACATTGCAGGCAAGCACTTCGGCGTTCCCGTGTACCAGATGCTCGGCGGTAAGGTGCGCGATAAAGCCCGAGTCTACTACCATGTCTTCGGCAACACCCGTGAAACCCTGGTCAAAGGCATCAAGGAGGCCAAGGAAGAGGGGTTTACCGCCGTCGGGCACTTGACGCCTTTCCTGGATGAGGACCGCAGCGTTCCCTTTTTCAGGACGCACGTGGAAAAGATGCGCGACGCCATAGAAGCCGTGAGGCTGTACCGAGAGGTGGCCGGAAACGACATGGACCTTTGCATCGAGATACATCGACGGCTCACGCCCACTGAGGCCGTCCAACTGGCTAACGGCATCGAGGAGTTCCATCCGTACTTTTATGAGGACCCCATAATGCCGGAAAACTTCGACGCCATGAAATACGTAGCGGACCACATATCCATCCCGATCGCCACGGGAGAACGGCTGCACTCCATACACGAGTTCGACATGCTGCTAAAGCGGGGCGCCGTGCAGTACGTCCGTCCCGACGTGTGTCTCGCGGGGGGAATCACGCACACCAAGAAGATAGCCGCGCTCGCAGAGGCCAACTACGTTGGCGTGGTCCCGCACAATCCACTGGGCCCTGTCAGCACGGCGGCCTGTCTGCAAATCGCGGCCTGCATACCCAACTTCGCCCTCCAGGAATACCCAAAGGGAGAGACAGAGTTCCCGAAGAACGTCATAGTCAAAGAGCCCCTGAAAATCGAGAATGGCTTCCTCATCATTCCCGACGCCCCGGGCATAGGCATCGAGCTCGCCGAGGATGCACAGGAGAAGGCCCCGCCGAGGACCCACGGAGCGATCAATGTCAGGCTAGGCGTCGACGGCTCCGTCGTGGACCAGTAGGCCGTCTGCAAAGGCGTCAACCCATGCCGCCTGGCGCACGACTTCTCGCAGCAGGACCTTGGCCGTCAGCTAAAAGAAATCCCAGCCGCCGATCATAGCTTCGACCTCTGAGGACGGTGCCAGATCTCCAGAATATGGTCCAGAGTCTTGAACGGCAGCCACGAATCCAGCTTGATCTGGCCGTCCTTCAACGGCTTGAACTCCAGGTAGAAGGCTGCGGCTGCGGCTACCGTGCCGGCGGACGACACGGCGATCATGTCCAGCGGCGTGTAGCTGAAGAACGCGAACCACTGGATAGCTCCCAGGCCGGTCAAGGCTACCAGGACCAGGCTGTTTATGGAGAGCACCCTTATCCTTAATCCGTGGCTAAAGCTGGAGAGACGGATCTTCCACACTCCGAAGGACAGCCGGTATACAAGTATGTAAAAGGCTGCGAGCCCGATCAGTATCGCGGGCGCTTCGAGCATGGGGTCGTAGCTCTTGGACAGGTCGCCTAAGGGGAGGGAAGTGCGGACCGGGTTGGCGTATACGAGCCACCGTACGTTCTGAACGGCGAGCCAAACGTTGGCGATCGCCAGGCTCGTGACGGCAAGCGATTGGATGCGGACGTTGTCCATGATAAGGCTCCTCTGCTCAGGGCCAAATCCGATCACCTCACCTGCATCGCTTAATCCCAAGTTTACCTTTATATAATGCTCGCCTGGGTGTTAAATGGGCTTTGATTTCGAGTGCGTAAGAGTGGCCACGGCCACGGCGAGGACATCAATGGATACGAGGCTGCGGCTCGTAGACGAAGACGAGCTGGACGAATACGCCAAGGCAGTGACACGGGGATTCGGACATCACTTTGACGCCAATATATTTGAGTCCTATCGAGCCGCGATCTCCAGCGGGCGGGCCCTGGCTGCCTTCGACGGCGGTGACATCGTCGGAACGGTCCTGTCCTACTCGTTGGAGCTGTACGTCCCCGGCGGCATGTTGCCCGCAACGCTGCTCGATTCCGTTACGGTGCAGCCTACGCATCGACGGCAAGGCATCCTCACGAAGATGACCGCGTGGTCCATGAAGGACTTCCACGAAAGGGGTGAGGTGCTGTCGTGCCTTGGCGCGTCCGAGAGCGTTATATACGGCCGTTTTGGGTACGGGCCGGCGACTCTGCAGGTCGACTTCACATTGGAGAGGCCTCATACGAAATTCAGCCGTTTCCCGGAGGTCGGCGGCAGGCTGAGGTTCGTCGAGAAGCCTGAGGCGAGGAGTCTGTTCCCCGGAATCACCCACCGGGCCTGCTCTGAAAGACCGGGTTACTTGAAGGGCTCCGAGGAGCTGTGGGACCTGTATTTAGCCGACCCGGAGCCTTCCAGAGAGGGTGCAAGCGCCCTCTTCATGGTGGTGTACGAAGAGGATGGGCGGCCCGAAGGCTACGTGACGTACAGGATCCGAGAGGGTAGGGTTATCGTTCACGAGCTGATGCCGGCCACCAGAGAGGCTCACGCCGCCCTTTGGCGCTACTGCTTCGGAATCGATCTGATGCACACGACACACGCGACAAAACGGCCGCTGGACGACCCGCTTCCCTGGATGCTGGCCGACCCGCGAAGGCTTCGACAGTCGGTGCGCGACGACCTGTGGCTTCGGCTGGTGGACGTCCGAGAGGCGCTCGCTCGTAGGACCTACGCCAGTGAAGGCAGTCTTGTGCTCGAGATAAGAGACGCGTTTTGCCCGTGGAACGAGGGACGTTACTCGCTGCAAGGCGGACCCGACGGTGCCGACTGCAAGCCGACGAGCTCGGAGCCGGACCTGGTTCTGTCCGCGGGAGACCTGGCGGCGGGCTACCTGGGGGCGATATCCTTCACCAACCTCAGCATCGCTGGCAGGGCCGAGGAGCGGAAGAAGGGCGCGCTGGAGGTCGCCGACGCCATGTTCCGCTCGTCGCAGGCGCCCTGGTGGCCCAACGAGTTCTAAGGCTTGCAGGCCCTTGACCGCCCATTGGCGCGGCGCTAGAATAATTCTAATTCCAATAACCATGTGAACCGGTAAGGGCTAAAGAAATTGGGAACCGCATAGCTTACTCAGGTCGAATTCACATCTTGACTACGTAGCCTCCCGCCCTGCGCAGGATACGGGAGGCTTTCTTTTGTCCTCAAAACCCCGTAAATTATTGAACGTCGGTTGCTTTGTACAGGTGTGTAACATCACTGTGGCCGACCTACGTTCAAGATAAGGATGTTTGAAATGACGCTAAAACAAGACCCTGAGCTGGCGGGCCTGCGTGAGCGGATTCGCCATTCCACGTCCCACGTGATGGCCGACGTGGTAACGAAGATGTTTCCGGACGTCAAGCTGGCCATCGGCCCGCCGACCGATGACGGCTTCTACTATGACTTCCTGGCCCCAGAGCCCTTCAGCGACGAGCAGTTGGAGCAGATCGAAGACCGCATGAAAAAGGTGATTTCCCAGGACCTTAGCTTCGAGTACAGTGAGTACCCTCGCGAAAAGGCCCTGGAGATGAACGCCGAGGAGCCGATGAAGCTGGAGATAATCGAGGGCATCCCAGAGGACGAGGCCATTTCCACCTACAGGCACGGGGACTTCGAGGACCTCTGTGCGGGCCCTCACGTCGAGTCCACGGGCAAGATCCCTGCCTTCAAGCTTCTGAGCGTGGCGGGGGCCTACTGGCGGGGCGACGAAAACCGTCCCATGCTTCAGCGAATATACGGCACCGCCTTCGAATCGCAGGAGGCCCTGGACGAACACCTGGAGCGCCTGGAGGAGGCGAAACGCCGCGATCACCGAGTTCTGGGCCGTGAGCTGGACCTGTTCTCCATACATGACGAGACCGGCCCCGGCCTGATCGTCTGGCACCCGAAGGGCTCTCGTATAAGAAGCATCGTGGAGGACTTCTGGAGGCAGGAGCACTACAAGGCCGGCTACGACATTATCTACACGCCTCACATTGGAAGGTCTACGCTGTGGGAGACCAGCGGCCACCTCGAATTTTTCAAGGAAAACATGTACGCGGCGATGGACATGGACGGACAGGAGTACTACCTGAGGCCCATGAACTGCCCGTTCCATATCTTGTACTACGGAACGCGCATGCGGAGCTATCGCGACCTTCCCATGCGCATAGGCGAGCTTGGTTCGGTCTATCGCTATGAGCGGGGAGGCGTGCTTCATGGTCTGCTGCGCGTGCGAGGAATGACGCAGGACGACGCCCACATATTCTGCACGCCGGACCAGGTCGAAGAGGAGATCGGTGGTGTGCTGGACCTCACCTTTCATCTGCTGCGCTCCTTCGGCTTCAGCGAATTCGAGATCATGCTCTCGACCAGGCCGGAAAAGGCCGTGGGCGACCCGGACCGCTGGGAGCTCGCCACGGAGTCGTTGCGACGCACCCTGGAAGGCAGGGAGTTGTCATTCGGGATGGACGAGGGCGGCGGCGCATTCTACGGCCCCAAGATAGACATCCACATCAAGGACGCCATCGGAAGGCTGTGGCAGTGCACGACGGTGCAGTTCGATTTCAATCTGCCGGAGCGGTTCGGCCTGACGTACATCGGCGAGGATGGCAAGGAGCACCAGCCGTACATGATACACCGGGCGCTGTTGGGGTCACTGGAGCGATTCATGGGCGTGCTGATAGAGCACTATGGGGGCGCTTTCCCAACGTGGCTGGCGCCGGTGCAGGCGCTGATTATCCCCATAGCAGACCGACACGTCGACTATGCTCAGGAGGTCCGGAAGACGCTGGCGGAGGGGGGAATACGTGTCGAGGTGGATGGCCGCAACGAGAGGATGAACGCCAAGATCAGGGATGGCCAGGTGCAGAAGGTGCCGTACATGCTTGTAGTCGGAGACCGCGAGATCGAAGCCGGGGCCGTCGCCGTGCGGCTGAGATCGGGCGAAAATCTGGGAGCCATGCCCGTCAGCGACCTTCAGGAGCGAATTCTGGAAGAGGTGGCTTCAAAGTCGTAATCCGACGTTAATGGAGGCATGTATGTGGCATGCCTTCATTATTTAGATGTAAACCCGCGTAATGTAATGGACGGATTCCCTATTGCTTACCTACGCAGCCCTATGCTATATTTCGGTAAGAGCCAGACCTCGGTCTGGAGAATATTAGTTTAATTAGAGGTGGAAATATCCCTCCAAAGGAATATCGTGTAAACCGACGCATTCGTGTGCCTCAGATACGGCTGGTGGATGATGAGGGCGAGCAGTTGGGTGTCATGCCGGTCGAGGAGGCCATCGGAAAAGCGGAAGAAAGAGGCTTGGACCTGGTTGAGGTGGCTCCTGCCGCCAGTCCTCCGGTTTGCAGAATAATGGACTACGGCAAGTTCCGCTACGAGGCGACTCGTAAAGAGCGGGACGCCAGAAAGGCCAGAAAGACCAAGGCAAGCAACGACGTCCGCGAGGTCCGAATGAAGACTCGCATAGGGGCGCACGACCGCTCCGCGAAGACAAGGCAGGTGGCGAGGCTGCTTGGAGAGGGCTCCAAGGTCAAGGTCTCCGTGATGTTCCGTGGCCGAGAGATCGACCATCCTGAGCTGGGAATGGGCCTGCTTCGCGCGGTTGCCGAGGACCTGGTTGACGATGCGCTCTTGGAGAGGCCACCTAAGTTCGAGGGGCGCTTTCTAGCGATGGTACTGGCGCCCAACCCTCGAAAAGAAGAGAAGACAAACAAATCAGGCGAGTCAACGAACGAGTCTGAGGAAACGAAGAAGGAGCTCGAAGGTGCCGAAGCTTAAGACCCACAAGGGCGCTGCCGCCCGCTTCAGAATCACGGGAACGGGCAAGCTCGTCCGAATGAAGGGGCATCGCAGTCACCTCCGGCGGAAGAAGCCCGCCAGCGTCAGGCGATTGTACTCCGGGAAGCTGGCGGTCAGTCCCGCGGACGTGCGCCGGATGAAGAAGTTGCTTCCCAACGGGCTCCCTAAATAGAGGAATTAGCCCCCGGCATAGGTTATAATTACGACCAGGCACTTGATTGGAAGTGCCTGGTTTTTGTGTGATTGAATACCCGTCGGCCGGTTGTTTCGACCCGAAAATGATTGGCAAGGCTCGGAAGATGAGTGGAAGCGACCGACCGGCTATCTAAGCGGCTAGGAGACCCAAAGTGACCAGAATAAAGCGAGGCGTGACCAAGCGAAAGCGCCATAAGAAGGTCCTCAAGATGACCAAGGGCCACCAGGGCGTGCGGCACACCCTGTACAGGCGGGCTCATGAGTCCCTCATACATGCCCTGCAATACTCCTATGCTCATAGGAAAGAGCGCAAGGGCGACATGCGAAGGCTCTGGAATATTCGCATCAACGCCGCGGCGCACATCAATGGTACGACATACAGCAAGCTCATCCATGGCCTCAAGCTCGCCGGCGTGGACATCAACCGCAAGATGCTCGCGGACCTCGCCATTCGAGACCCGGAGGCCTTTGCACACATAGCGGAGACGGCTAAGGGCCAGCTACAGACGGCTGCGGCCTAGTCGGACAATCCGAAGACACTGTGCAGAAGGGGACGGCGCGAAATAGCCGTCCCTTTCTTTTTGTCTGTGACGACGGTTCGTTTTGTGCTCGGACGGCACGTCCCAACCTTCCCTGGTGCCTACGTTAGTTTGTAGTGGTGAGCGCTTCGATCTGAGCTCGAACGTAACGTGGCGGTCGCCCACCGGGCAAATGCAGCTGACCTGCGGCGTGAAGCCGTTTCCGCCCTCGGCATCTTTGGCGAGCGCCTCCAGGACGCCGACCGCCGCCTTGCAAAGGGGCCTGGACAACCCACCCTCTTCGTTTGCGCTAAATACGTCGTTAACCTGGAAGCCCCTGGGGCAAATTCCGGACGCATCAGTAACGACGAACGATACCGCACCGGCCGATGGGCCGATAGCGTACACCGGCTCCAGGAGGGCATGGCCGGCGATCGCCAGCTCTCGTGCCACCTCCGTGTAACCGGCGATCCCAGCTTCAGCCGACACCGTCCGTTCGTTGAGGCCCATGAACATCCATGCGAGGCTCATGGCAAAGGCTCCGATCATGACCATCAGGGCCTGGGCAGGCAACGTGCCTCCTGAGAGCAACCAGAATCCGAGGATCACGACGGGGAACGTAAGTGTAATGATCAAGGGGAACAACAGCCCCGACCTCTTCGATCGTTGCTCATTCATGTCTAACCTCCCTCGATGAGACCAGAAAGTTTTCGCTTTAGGGGGTAGTTTGTTGTATTCATCTCCGGCTAAGTAACAGGCAGTTCAAATAGCAAGTTAACGGTTTGATTCGCTGCATTCCCTCGAAAGAGAGCGGCAGCGTCCGTCTGTTATGAGATGAGCGCCTCGTGGACGTGATAGAGATGTGAGGAAGGAGATGCCGGCCGTGAGGATTTCGTGAGGAATCGGAACACTGTT
>JADFQF010000244.1 GCA_022561955.1 Chloroflexota bacterium
CCAGCTTCTCCCTAACGGCAGCGAATACCGCACCGGTCGGCATCACGACGAATGGGTCGAATATCTGGGTCGTGGACTCCGGGACCTTGAAGGTCTACAAGTACGAGATGGACGGCACCTACGTCTCGGACGGGGACATCACGCTGGATTCGGCCAACACCAACCCCAGCGGACTTACCATCCTGCCAAGATAGCGAAACAGGGACGAATTCTAGATGCCCTTGCGCGCCGCTCGCTAAGAGAGCTCGGCCAGCCTCGGCATGACCTCTTTGGCGAGGACCGTCATCGAGTTCACCCACTTGTCTCGCGGCTGCCACTCGTGCCCCATGGCCAGCAGCACCCCGAATCCGCCCACATCGTCGTATAGCCTTCGGAGCTTTTCCGTGACGTCGTCCGGACTTCCGACCACCCAGATGTTGTCGACAAGGTACTCCGGCGTTACCTCGGAGTCGGGCATATCGGGGTCCTTCTTCATGAGGGAGAGGACCTTCATCTCGGTGAGCAGCGGCTTAAAATACCTCTCGAAATCCCGGCTGAGCACGCCCTCCAGGGCATCCTTGCGGGCCTGCTCCGTGGTATCGGCTATGTATACCTCGCGGGCGATGCGCCAGATCGACCTGTCCGCGACGCGCCCCGTTCTCTGAGCGCCCTCCTGCACGGCCTCCCAATGCGTGGCGAGCTGACTGGTGGGCACGAGGTTGATGCTCATGGGAATCCAGCCCCGCTCTCCCGCGAGGCGCAGCGTCTCGGAATTCGGGGACACGCCGGCCACGCCTATCGGAGGGTGCGGCTTCTGGTAGGGCTTGAGGTGGAAGCGCAGGCCGATCTCGTCTATGGGCTCCGGTATCGTAAAGCGCCACCACTTATGCTCGTACACGCCGGGCTCTGGGTCGTCCCAGATCTTGAGCACGACATCGACGGCGTCCCTCGCCATGCTGCGATGCTCGCCGGTCTCGGGGTCGAAGCCGAAGACCTTGAAATCGCCGATGAAGCCGCCTGAGCCGACGCCCCAGTGGAAGCGGCCGTGGGCAAGATGGTCGAGCAGCGCGATGCGGTGCGCGATCATGAACGGGTTGTGGTTGGGCATGCACGTGACGCCCGTGCCCAGCACGATGTTCTTGGTCATGGCCAGGGCCTTGGCGATGAACAGGTCCGGCGCCGGAATGTTCTCCCAGACCGACGTGAAGTGCTCGCCTATCCAGGCCTCCTTGTAGCCCAACTCGTCGAGAACGACGAGCTGCTCGAGGTCGTCGTCGAGTGTCTGGGTATAGTCGGAGCCGGGTGGATGCAGCGGCATAGTAAAGAAGCCGACTTCCATGCCATGTCCTCCGCGCGCATTGATTCGATGGGTGGCGTGCGCCTTGGGCCGAAGTATATGACGAGGCACGGACGAGGGCAAGGCTTCCACCCGGTTCGGGGACTATTGTGATGAACTCGGCGTCCCGATATACTTCTTCCTCCACGGCCATCCAACCATCCGAGGAGAAGACCGATATGCCCGCACCAGACCAGCGCGCGCTTGAGCATCTGCGGGAGCTTGGGTGTAGGCCCGCCGCGCCGTTCTTCGAGCAGGGGCCCACGGCGTACATTCGCGAGGTCCTGGCTGGCCTGGCCGGAGTGGAGTCTCGCCTCGACGAGTTCGGCAACGTTATTGCGCACTACGCCAACGGCGCCGACGCATCGCAGCCTCCGATAGCCTTCGTCGCGCACATGGACCATCCCGGCTTCGAGATCGTTTCGAGTGGAGCGGGCGAGCGCCGTTATCGGGCCAGGGCGTTGGGCGGAGTTCCGGTCGCTTCAATGAGGAAGCCGACGCCGGTCCTGGTGCTTACGCCCGACGGTCGGCGAATCGCCGGACGGACCGTTCCGCTTCCTGAAGATGAGGCGACTCAGGGGAGCGAGCGGCTTGTCGGCATTGAGACCGACTCGGGCCTGCCCCAGGAATATCCCATGCCCGTGGTTTTCGATCTGCCCGACTTCGAGCTGGACGGCGACACCATTCGCATGCGCGCCCTGGATGATCTGGCGGGCTGCGGCAGCATTCTTTCCTCCATCGAGCGTCTCGCCGAGGACAAGGCGAGGGCCGACGTGTACGCGGTGTTCACCCGCGCCGAGGAGGGCGGACTTTTCGGCGCGAGGCTCATGGCCGAGGCCGGGACCCTTCCTGCAAACACACTCGTCGTATCCGTGGAGTCCAGCCCTGTAATTCCCGGTGTCGCGCAGGGAGATGGGCCCGTGATTCGCACCGGCGACCGAGCGTACACCTTCGACGGCGACGCCGAGCAGGTGCTAATTGCCGCACGGGAAACGATCTTAGAGCGGGACGCCGCTTTCAGGTCGCAGCGGCAGCTGATGAGCGGAGGCATGTGCGAGGCGACGGCCTTCGCGGCCTTCGGGTATCAGGTCACAGGGGTCGCGTTTCCCCTGGGCAACTACCACAACGCCACGACGAGCATTCAGGACCCCGACGGCGGCGTCGGTGCGGAGTACATTATGCTCGCCGACTACCTGGGCGGCGTGGAGCTGATCGCAGAGGCCGCCGTAAGCGTCGCCAAGCGGAGCGATTCGCGCATTCGCCGCTACGTACGAGAGATCCCGGAGGATATCCGGCAGCGGATGACGACGACATCGAGCGGGTGAGCCGCTAAACAGCCTCGCTGCGGTCCCAGCCCTCCAGCACCCAGTAGCCGACCCTGGGCACGTCCACGAAGGTCGCCAGCCCCTGGGCACGCTTCAGCCGCTGGATATTGTAGAGGTGAGTGACCTCCTCGAAATACATATGCCTGAGGGTCGCTTCCAGGCTTATCGTGCCCTCCTCCACGGCGCTGGTCGGCTCGATGCCGCTGGGGTGCGCCTTGAACATCAAGACCCACTGCGGGCTGCGCTGATGCGGAATCGTGTGGCTGCGGAGGAATCCTACGTTGCGCTCGTCCATGACCCGTTGGGCCAGCGATATGCCGCCCTTGAGAGCGTCCAGTATGACCGAAAGCTCATGATAGCTGTCGTCGTCGAGACGTCGATCGGATGTAGATTTAGCCATCCCGTCTACGTCGTCCACGCCATGTGCTCCGTCTGGAAACAGCGTCTCGCCCCAGCGGACCGCCAGCCAGCGATACAGTAGCGAGGCCATGTGGCTCACCTGCGTTCGGATGCTCCAGTCCGCCCACTCCCACTGATCGGACGTCCAGTCCAGCTGCTCGTCCGTCAGGCCCTGGACTTCGGCGGCGATCAGGTCGTAGAGCGTATCGTATTCGGGGAAAAGGCTCTTGCCGGGCGCGTCATCTGCGGCCTGAGGCTGGGTCATGAGGTGTCCTTTCATGCTGTTGGCAATTTCTTGGTGAAGCAGCCTACAATATTGCATCCATGAAATCCTGCGTCAAGAAGCACCTGGACCGAGACGCAAGCGTTCAGAGGCATCAAGATAGTGCCAAGAACCAAATTATCGCGTGCATGATGCGAGTGCAGACCGCAAGGACCTGCGAATATACACGGGAGGGCCGGGCCGAACATGCTGGACATCATCAGGGACCGTAATCCGCTGCTGGTCAAGGCCGCCGTCGAGCTGCATCAGAGCGGCGAAATTCCTCCCAACACGTATGTCGTGGACCTGGACCGCGTACGGGAAAACGCAAAGCAGGCCAAGGAACGCGCCGACAGGCTTGGCTTGCGGATTTACGTCATGACGAAGCAGTGGAATCGGAACCCGTC
>JADFQF010000245.1 GCA_022561955.1 Chloroflexota bacterium
CGGGAGAGTCTAGCACCAACGACAGCTCCAGGGCGCTCTCGGCGCGCTCCTGGCCGATCGTTCCGTCCAGAGGCTCGAGCTCCGCGGTCGTCTCGAAGCCGAGGTCTTCCGGATTACACAGCGTCGTGAGGTTATCGGCAGCGACTTCCAGATGCTCGATGCCCATGATCTTCTCCTGAACTCCCATCCGCGTAGGAGTCGTCCCGACGCATCGGGACTCTCCGAAGATATTGATATCGGAGGACACGCCAATCCTCTCCCTCAGGGAGAGGAAGCATTGTCTCCCCCTTGCGAAGGGGGAGATTTAGAGGGGGTGAAAGGACCTCTCTCCCAGCATCTGTGGAGAGGACATTTCCTTCCCCCTTTTCAAAGGGCCCTTTGGCCCCCCATGACCATCTCAAGCTTGCCGCTAGGCCGCGACCTCTTTGAGCGGGACGTAATCGAGCCCGAGCGCCCTGGCAACGGCTTCGTGGGTGACATGCCCCCTGTAGGTGTTGACGCCTCTGGAAAGAGGCCCGTCCTTTTGGAAGCACGCCTCCATGCCGCGGTTCGCCAGATCCAGCACGTATGGGTAGGTCGCGTTGGACAGCGACACGCTGGAGGTGTTCCCGACTATTCCAGGCATGTTTGGGACCGCGTAGCGGGTAACGCCCCCTTCGACATACGTCGGCTTCTTGTGTGAAGTTGGACGTATGTCCTCCACCGAACCGCCCTGGTCGATGGCCACGTCGATGATGAGCGCGCCTTCGCGCATCACGCCGATCATGTCGCGGGTCACGACCTTGGGGGCGGACGCGCCCGGCACGAGAACGGCGCCGATAACTACGTCGGCGGTGGACAGCAGGTCGGCGACGTTGGCAGGCGTGGACACGACGGTATCGATCGCTCCGTGGGTTATCAGGCTTATGTACCTCAGGCGCTCCAGGTTGACGTCGACGATCGTCACGTCGGCGCCGACGGACTGGGCCACCAGCGAAGCGTTGAAACCCACCGTTCCTCCGCCCACGATCACCATATTGGACGGCTTCGCGCCCGGAACCCTTCCGAGTAGCTTACCGGGCCCGCCCGCTATGTTCTGTAGTAGCCTCGCCGCCACGAACGGCGCCAGCTTCCCCGCGATCTCGCTCATGGGGTACAGGAGTGGGAGCCCTCCATCGTCGTTTTGAACGGTCTCGTAGGCGATGGCGGCTACCCTGGAGTCCAGTAGGGCCTGAGTCAGCTCCGGCTGTGGGGCCAGGTGCAGATACGTGAACAGGATCTGGTCTTCGTGGAAAAGCCCGTATTCCAGCGGCTGGGGCTCTTTGACCTTCACGATCATATCCGAGGCGTCGAATACCGTGGCGGCCTTCTTCTCTATGACGGCTCCGACGGCCTCAAAATCCCCGTCGGGAAAGCCCGCGCCTTCGCCCGCATGGGACTCGACCAGTACCCTGTGGCCGTTCTTTACGAGCAGGTCCACCTTGTCGGGGGTCAGCGACACCCTGTATTCTTCGCTCTTGGTCTCTTTTGGGACGCCTACGATCATCAGGCCCGCCTGTCTGCATCAAGTTGGTCGAGATGGGCTCGCCTGACTATTATACTCTTGCTTACAGCGCGTCCGCTAAGACCTCCACCAGGTGTTTTGACCGCTTTCCCGTCCCATGCTCGATCTGCTGACGGCACGATATGCCCTCCGCGACCACGACGAATTCGCCGTCCTGGGCGCGAATCGAAGGGAACAGCACCTGCTCGCCTATGCTCATGGAGATGTCGTAGTGCTCTTTCTCCATCCCAAAGGAGCCGGCCATACCGCAGCAGCCAGAAGGTATCTCACTGACCTCGCAGCCCGGAAGGGAACGCAGCACACTCATCGCGGGTCCGGTTCCCACCATGGCCTTTTGATGGCAGTGCCCGTGCAGCATGATCCTGCTTGGCGGGTTGGTAAACTTCAGGCTTGCGCCGTCGGACTCCTGCGCGTGGATCACAAACTCCTCGATCAGCATGGTGTTGTCCGCGACCGCACGCGCCTTTGGATCGTCGGGCAGAAGGTCCGGATAGTCGTCCTTGAAGCTCAGGATACAGCTTGGCTCGATGCCGACGAGCTTGGCGCCCTGGGACACGTACGGGTAGATCGCGTCCACGTTCACCCTGGCGTTCCTTTGCGCCTTATCCAGCATGCCCTTGGACAGCATGGGGCGACCACAACACACGACCTTCGGCAGCACGACCTCATAGCCCAAGTGCTCCAGGACCTTTTTCGCGGCCTTGCCAAGCTCCGGATGGTTGTAGTTCGTGAAAGTGTCCGGAAACAGGACCACTTGCCCCAGCCTTCCTCGGGGCTGCTCCGAACCGTTGCGCGACTTGATCCACTGCAAGAAGGTCTGGCTTGCCAGCTCGGGGAGCTTTCGCCGCTTGTCTATGCCAAGATATGTATCGAGCATATCTCGCACGAGTCCCGACCGCATCGACCAGTTCGATATCGGCGCGAAGAACGAGCCCAAGCGGTTAATCAGGGCGATATTTCCAAGCAGGCGGTTTCTCAGGGGCAGACCGTTCGCCTTGTAGTACTTGTCCAGGAACTCGTACTTGATCTTCGCCATGTCTACGTTCGATGGACACTCGGCCTTGCAGCCCTTGCACTCGAGGCAGAGGTCCATGACTTCGTACAGGCGCTTGCTGGTGAAGGAGCCCGGCGGCAACGCGCCCGACATGGCGCCCCTCAGCGCGTTGGCCCGCCCGCGTGTGGAGTGCTCCTCGTCTCGTGTCACCATGTAGGAGGGACACATGGTGCCGCCCAGTACCTTGCGGCAAGCGCCCTGTCCGTTGCACATCTCGACCGCGTTCGCGAAGCCGCCTTCGGAATAGGCGAACACCGCGTCCACGGGAATCGTGGAGTAGGCAGGGCCTATCCGCAGGTTCTCCGTCATCGGCGGCGAGTCGACGATCTTGCCGGGGTTCATGATGCCGTTGGGGTCGAAGGCCTGCTTCACCTCTCGGAAGGCGTTGTACAGTTGGCTGCCGAACATCTTCTCGTTCCAAACGCTGCGGACCAGGCCGTCGCCGTGCTCGCCGCTCATGGAGCCGCCGAACTCCAAAACGAGGTCGCTGATATCCGATGCGATGGATACCATCTTGTCCACGCCTTCATCGCCCTTCAGGTCGATCAGGGGACGGATGTGCAGGCAGCCGACGCTGGCGTGACCGTAGTACCCGGCTTCCGTGCCGTGCTCCTTGACGATCTCGTCAAAGCGCTTCACGAACTTCGGGAGGTTCTCCGGCGCCACGGCCGTGTCCTCCACGAAGGCAATCGGCTTGGCATCTCCGGGGACGTTCATCATGAGCCCGAGGCCGGCCTTTCGCACCTCCCATACCTTTGCCTGGTCTTCCGGCTTCATCAGGCGGCGCACGGTGTACCCGAGGCCGTCCCGCGCCATTCGTCGCTCGAGATCGTCAAGCTTGGAATTCAGCTCTTTTTCCGATTCGCCATTCAGCTCCACGACCAGCAGCGCGTCGGGATCGCCGTCGATGAAGTCGGTCATGCGTGAATAGGCGAGGTTGGACTTTGCCTGCCTGATTATCATTGACCCGATGAGCTCGACGGCGGCCGGGCCCATCTCCAGGGTCGCGACCGTGGCCTCCATGGATTCGATCAGCTCGTGGAAATGGATGACGGCCAGCGCGGTCATCTTGGGCTTCGGGACCAGCCGCAGCTTTGCCTCGGTGA
>JADFQF010000246.1 GCA_022561955.1 Chloroflexota bacterium
AACAGTGCTCCACTCCCCTGAGATTCTACTCAAGACCGGCCCTAGCCTTCCCCCAGAAGTGGGAGGGAGTTGTCCTCTCCCCCTTTCTAAGAGGGAGATCGAGAGGGGGTCGCATCCCTTGCTGGCTCGCCTGACCCCCATTCCTTCGACGGTCTCAGGACAGGCTCTAACCTTCCCCCAGAGGTGGAAGGGACGTTATCCTCTCCCCCTTACTAAAGGGGGAGATCGAGAAGGGGTCGCATCCCTGCTCGCCCGCCTGACCCCCATCCTAACCTTCCCCCGTCGACGGGGGAAGAGATTTTGTCCTCTCCCCTGCGTGCGGGGGAGAGCTAGAGAGGGGGTCTACGGATACAGCGCCACGTGTCTCAACCCCTCGTCTTCCGGCAGGTCGAACATCAAGTTCATGTTTTGCACAGCCTGGCCCGCCGCGCCCTTCACCAGGTTGTCCAGGCAGCTGAACACCATTAGCCTGTTCGTGCGCGTGTCCACCGTCGGGTAGATGACGCAATCGTTGTTACCCAGCGTATGCTTGGTGGCAGGCGGCGCCGTGACGACCTTGGCAAAGGGCTCATTCTTGTAGAACTCGTTGTACAGCTCTTTGACCTCGCCAATGGCATCCTCTCCTGATGAAATCGCGCCCTCCTTCAGGGGGGCGTAGCAGCTGGCAAATATGCCGCGAGTCATGGGAATGAGGTGGGGCATGAAGGTGAGATTCACCTTGCCGTTGGAGCTCAACAGGGACAGCTCTTGAGCTATTTCGGGAAGGTGTCGATGGCCGTCTACGCCGTAGGCCTTGACGCTCTCGTTTACCTCCGAGTAGTGCGTGTTCAAGGAGAAGCCCCTGCCCGCGCCGGACACTCCGGACTTCGCGTCGATAATGATATCCGGCTCGATTATGCCCGCCTTCAACGCCGGGGCCAGCGCCAGGATCGACGCCGAGGGGTAGCAGCCCGGATTGCCGACGATGCTCGTCTTCTCGATCTCATCCCTGTGAAGCTCCGGCAGTCCGTACACCGCCTCTTCGAGAAGCTCCGGGCAAGGGTGGGCCGTGCCGTACCAGGCCTCGTATTCATCCAGGTCCTTCAGCCTGAAGTCGGCGCTGATGTCCACGGCCTTGACGCCGTCCCGGATCAGCGGCGCGAGCCTCTCGGCACTCGCGGCGTGGGGCAGCGCCGAGAAGACCACGTCGACGCTCTCGGTAATGTCCTCGGTGATAGTCATGTCCAGCTCGGCCAGATGAGGAAACACCTCGCCGATGTCTTTGCCGGCCATGCTTCGTCCCGTAATGGAGGTTATCTCGGCTTCAGGGTGTCGGAGGAGGATACGGGCGAGCTCCATGCCTGCATATCCGGTGACGTTAATTATGCCTACCTTCACCTTGGCTTACCTCCTTGAAGTTCCCTGACCCAAATTATAGAACGCATGCGTGGGTCAAACAAGCCCTGGGCTGGGTAGTAGCGGGACATCGACGGGGCGGAACTTCGACTATCGAGCCCTCTTTGTAGAGGACTGCCTTTTCCTTGCCTGCGGCTTGTCGAACTTTCCTGCGGACGGGCAGCGGTCGGCAATTAAGCACTGGCCGCACCTCGGGCGCTGCGCCTTGCAGACCGCCCGGCCGTGACGAATGAGATAGATGTGAAACGCGAACACGTCTTCCGGCGCCACCATCGGCTCCAGAATGTCGTGGGCCTTCTCCGCATTGATCTTCTTTCTAATGAGTCCGAGGCGCTGGCTGACCCTGTAGATATGGGTATCGACGGGCATGGCAGGCATACCCAGCGAGAAGCAGAGGATGATCGCCGCCGTCTTGGGTCCGACGCCTGGAAGCTTTTTGAGCCAGGCCTTGGCCTCCTCCAGGGGCATCTCCGCGAGAAAGGACAGGTCGAAGGAGCCGACCTCGCCCAGTACGAGATTGAGAATGGCCTTGATTCGAGGGGCCTTCGTTCTGGCCAGCCCGCCCATTCGAATCGCGGGCTCTATCTCCTCCGGCGGCGCCTCGGCGATGGCCTCGAGGGAGCCGAATGTCTTCATCAGATTATTGAAGGCCCGCTCGGAATTCAGGTCCGACGTGTGCTGGGACAGGATAGTGTAGACGAGCTCTTCGGCGGGGTTGTAGCGGGGAATCCATTCGACCGGGCCGTATTCGGGACCGAGGATTTCCATCACGTCTCGCGCCGAAGCCCTGGGACGTCGTCCGACCTTAACTCTTTTTGCTGTTGTGCCTGAAGCCGCCAAATCAACCTACTCGTTAGGGCCCGGATGGGCGCCTCAAGATCGTGTGGCAAGATTATCACAACTGTGCTCCGACGCGCATTTTCCCAAGCTCGGAATACGACCGTTGCAGCATAGCGGGCTTGATAGGCTAAAATGTCAATTCCCATTTTGACGACCTACATACTCTTGACAAAGCCCTGAACGCTCCCTTAACGTCGAAAATGAGGCGAATCAATACGGTGCGTAGCGATGATCCGGGTAAGATTATTTGAGGGTGTACCGGTCAGTATTGATAAAGCTCCCATCGGAGAATAGGCCACGGAACCGCAGCAACTCACACAGAACGCACGCATTTCAAACCATGTTCAGCCAGCTCAACGAAAACTAAAGCCTAAATTCCGAGACGCGGGGAAGCTAAAGCCGGCCGTTCCGGAAATCTTGTATCGGAGCCAGACTGCTAGGATGACTTCCGTGACTCTAGAGAAATTTGTTGCCGACCTTGGAGACGAGAGCAAGCCGCTGAAGCACGCGGGGCTCTTGCAGCTCACCAGCCTTGAAAGCGAAGACGTGTTTGGGTTCAGGTCCGCCTGGGTGGACCTACCAAAAACACGCAAGACGGAGATACTCGGCAAGCTCGTCGAGCTGGGAGAGAATAACCTGGAGCTGGACTTCAGCGCTATTTTCCGCGTCTGCCTGAACGACGAAGACGATGATGTGCGAGAGCTGGCCACCAGAGGCCTGTGGGAGTGCGACGACCGGGTGGTCGTGAGGCCGCTCATCGGCCTTCTGAAAAACGATCCTTCGGAAAAGGTAAGGGCGGCGGCGGCGCTGTCGCTGTCGAAGTTCTCGTCCATGGCCCAGGACGGCAAGCTCATTGGGCGCGATGCGGACAGGGTACGCGACGCCCTGCTGAATGTAGTCGGCAAAGAGGATGAAAACATCGAGGTGCGAAGGCGGGCAATCGAGGCCGTCTCGTGCTTCAATACCCCCGAAATCGAAGGCATAGTCCGTGAGGCATACGGCAGCGAGAACCCCAGGCTCAGGCAGAGCGCCATTTTTGCGATGGGGAAGAGCGCCGACAGCCAGTGGCTTGGCACGGTCCTAAAAGAGACTCGACACGAGGACCCCGCCATGCGATTCGAGGCCGCGAACGCCTGCGGACTTCTGGGCGACGAGACCATCGTGCCGCACCTAATATCGTTGTTCGAGGACGATGACGTCGAGGTCCAGGTCGCCGCGTTACAGGCCCTGGGACAGATCGGCGGTCAGCTTGCCAAGCGTGCCCTTCAGAAGGCGGTGAAGACCGGCGACGAGACCGTTGAGGAAGCCGCGCAGGCGGCACTGGCCGAAATCGAGTTCGATGAGGACCCGTTGGGCTTCAGATCTCAGTCCTGACCACGGCGGTCGAATGCGTCGAACGCCAGCGCCGCAGCCCCCAGTATGCTGACATCGTCCCCTAGCTCCTACTTGACTACAGGCCT
>JADFQF010000247.1 GCA_022561955.1 Chloroflexota bacterium
CCTTTTCAATTCAATGAGTCAACTGAGTGTCGTTAGTGAATAGCCCCTTAGCCGCCTTGGCGCCGTCCCAGACGCTCCGACATCCACGCCTCTATGAACGCGAAGACCTCCGGGGCCGTCGAGTCCCATATTAGCGTATGAAAACCATCGGGGAAGATGGCCAGCTTCTTGTCCGCGACGTTCAGCATCTTGTACAGCAGCTTCGATCCCAGGGGAGTTATTATGGAGTCTCTTGCACCGTGCACCACCAGGGTAGGCGAATCTATACGGCCTGCCCTTCCGAGCATCAGCGTTGCAATGGCCAGGCCGATCCTCATCATGTAGGCGGCCGTGACCTCATGCATCGCCAGGGCATCCTTGGGACGGTCCGCCGGGAAGCCGGAGCTCCCGGATGCGGCCGCCAGGCGAGACCCCAGCAGTCCGAACGAGGGCGATTTCGGCGAGCGGAGCAGTCTGCCCACGGCCCTGAGAGTATCCACATGAAGCACCTGCCGCAAACTGCTAAACACCGCCGGCGCCACCAGCACGAGGCCCGTCAGCACGCCCGGATTCTTCGACGCGTAGAGCGCGGCGTACGGCCCGCCCATGCTTTCGCCCATCATGAAGATCGGGACCGCGGGCGCTGCCTTTTTAAGTTGGTCGACCCACTCCTCGATGTCCGAGACCATGCGCTCGGTGGGCGGCAGAGCGCCCTTACGGCCTCCCGAACATCCGTGGCCGCGAAAGTCCAGGGCCGAGTAGACGGCTCCGGGCAACCCGAGTCCCTCGGCGACGATTGCGTACGGCGCGGCATGGTAGCCGATGCCGTGAAGCACCAACACCAGCGCGGTGGGGTCGGATGCGTCGTCGAGTCTCCATGTGCAATAAGAGAGCTCGACACCGTCGGTAGACGTGAAGCGATGTACCGTGGCTGTTGGCGTGTGACTCGTCATATCCCGAATACGGCAGTCCAAGGGCGACATTTCCTCGACAAAGACACTACCGCGTGCAGTCCGTTACCGCAAGGGGATGTTATATAATCGAGATCGCGCATGTCGCGGGTCCGGCACGGAGTTGATGTTGATTATTTCAGTCATCGGAGAAGGAAACGCCCGACCTGAAATAGAAGCCCTGGCCGAGCAGGTTGGTCAAGGACTGGCCAGGCGAGGCCATGCCGTCGTCTGCGGAGGGCTCGGCGGTGTGATGGAGGCCGTATGCAGAGGCGCGAAATCCGCCGGCGGCACTACCATCGGCATTCTCTCCGGAGACGACCCTAAATCGGCAAATCCCTGGGTCGACGTGCCCATCTGCACCGGCATGGGGCACGCCCGTAACGTTATCGTGACCAAGACCGGCAGGGCCGTAATCGCGATAGGCGGGGCCTACGGGACGCTGTCCGAGATAGGTCATGCCCTGAGCGACGGCGTTCCCGTGATCGGCCTGAAAACGTGGGCAATGTCCCGTAGCGGGCACGACGATGACGGCGTTATCGTGGCTTCAGACGCGGAGGATGCCGTCGAAAAGGCCATCCAGGCCGCCAACAGCCGGACTTGAATTAGCAAGATGCAGCCCCATTGGACGGATACCGAGTGAGCAAAATATCAAGGGTCATCGCGAGAGAGGTCCTCGACTCCAGAGGCAACCCAACGGTCGAGGTGGATGTCGAGCTTTCGGACAAGGCCAGGGGAAGAGCCCTGGTGCCGTCCGGGGCCAGCACCGGCGCCTTCGAGGCGCTCGAGCTTCGCGACGGCGACCCCGAGCGCTTCGGAGGCAAGGGCGTGCTGAAGGCCGTCGAGAACGTAACGAAGCATCTCGCGCCGGCAATCATGGGCAAATCGGCCCTGGACCAGGCGTCCATCGATAGAGAGATCTTGGACGTGGATGGGACTCCGGACAAGTCCAGAATGGGCGCCAACGCCATGCTGGGCGTCTCGATGGCGGTGGCCCGCGCCGCGGCGAAGAGCAGGAACGTCCCTCTATACAGACACCTGGGCCCTGGCGCAAAGATGACCCTACCCGTCCCGATGCTCAACATCATTAACGGAGGCCGCCACGCCGAGAACTCGACCGACTTCCAGGAATTCATGATCATTCCCGCCGGATTCGAATCCTTCAGGCGAGCCCTGCAGGCGGGGGTCGAAATCTACCACGCCCTGGCGGACGTTCTCAGGGCGAAGGGCCTGGGAACCAATGTCGGAGACGAGGGTGGATACGCACCCGAGCTCGATTCGAATCAGCAGGCGCTGGACATGATAATGGATGCCATCGACAAGGCGGGCTATGAGCCGGGGAAGGACATCTTCATTGGCCTGGACGTCGCCGCCTCGGAGCTGCTTCAAGATGGGGAGAAGAAATATTACCTGAAACGGGACAATGCCGAGAAGACCCCTGTCGAGCTGATAGACATGTATGATGGCTGGATCGAAAATTACCCGATAGTATCCATCGAGGACGGCATCGCCGAGGAGGACTGGGAGAGCTGGAGCTTGATGGAGGCGAAGCTGGGAGACAGGGTCCAGTCCGTGGGAGACGACCTCTATACGACCAACCAGGAGCGCATCGCGAAGGGCATCGAGCTCAAGGCCGGCAACGCGGTGCTTTTCAAGCTAAACCAGATAGGCACGGTGACCGAAACGCTGAAGGCCATCGCGATGACCCAGAAGGCGGGCTGGGGCGCCGTCATCAGCCATCGCTCGGGCGAGACCGAGGACACGACCATCGCCGACCTTGCCGTCGGGACCGCGGCGGGCCAGATCAAGACGGGCGCGCCCGCCCGAGGCGAGAGGACCGCCAAGTACAACCGCCTGCTTCGCATCGAGGAGGAGCTGGGCAGCGAGGCCACCTACGCAGGCCGACAAGTCTACGAGCGCTTTCTTGGTCGGCCGTAGCCCGTGCTAGTCCCTGTATGACCGACAGTTAACGCACTGGCCTTTGCCCGGTGGCAAAGGTCCCGTTACATCCATCCCCGGGGAAAAACATGACTCGAATCTATGACATCGCCAACGACTATGTAGAGCGGTTCGCGGCACTGAATCCCGTCGCGGCCACTTCGCTGGGCGTGCCCGGCCACGATGGGGAGATGTCCGATTACTCCCCCGCGGGCGCCGAGGCCAACGCCGCGCTGAATCGCCGCACACTGTCCGATCTCGTGGCGGCGAAAGAGGAAGACGACCGGGACCGCATCGCCAGGGAGGTCATGGTAGACGAGCTTCGCACCAGCCTCGACCAGTTCGACGCGGGCGAGCATCTCAGGAATCTGAGGGTTCTGGGCAGCCCGTTCCAGGGCATTCGCATGACCTTCGACCTCATGCCCAGGGAGACCGAAGAGCACTGGATGAACATAGCGTCCAGATTGGGCCTCGTGACCAAGGCCCTCGCCAGCTTTCGTGACGGCCTCCTGGAGGGACAGCGACAGGGCAAGTCGAGCAGCAAGCGTCAGGCCATCGGGTGCGCCAAGCAGGCAGAGGTGTGGAGCGGCGCTGGAAACGACAGCCCCTCTTTCTTCCACACGCTGCTCGACGCCTTCGAAGGCTCGGGCGTCTCATCAGAGGCCCTGGAGCGCGACCTACGCGACGGCGCGGATTCAGCCGCGAAGGCCTACGCCGACATGGGCGCCTTCCTCACGGAGCAGTACCTGCCCAATGCCGACGAACGAGACGTGGTGGTCAGGGATCGGTACTCGTTGTCCTCTCGCGCCT
>JADFQF010000248.1 GCA_022561955.1 Chloroflexota bacterium
TTGTAGATGTGTCGATGGACAGCTCCATCTACGCCTCTTGCCGGAAAAAGAACGTCGGCTCTATAGATTCCACCAGCTCATGGTATCTGCTCCCAAAGGGCCGCAATGAGATTCTCCTCGTCTCCTCATCGACGTAGTCCAGGCGGATCAGCAGGTGTGTTTCGGGGAACGCCCCGGCGCCCTTGTCCGCCCACTCGACGACGGACACGCCATCGCCGAACAGCATTTCGTCCAGCCCCAGGTCCACTACCTCCTCGAACGTGTCGAGCCTGTAAAGGTCCATGTGGTACAGCGTATGCCGCGCCTCGTACTGGGACACGAGTACGAAGGTCGGGCTGCGGGCGAACTCGTCGGAGCCCAGGCCCCACAGCACTCCTTGAGTCAGGCAGGTCTTCCCGGAGCCCAGGCCGCCCACCAGCAGGAAAACGTCGCCCGGTTGGGCGTGTTCACCCAAGGTTCTGCCGAGAGCCTGCGTCCGCTCGGGACTGTGACTCACGAGTTCGATGACGCAATCTGCTTCGGAAGCCACCTGCAAGAGTCTCACATCTGGTAGTCGCTGCCATTACGGGCGCAGCCGGTGTATTATATGGTGCGGCAGGCCCCCACGCCAATATCGCAGCCAGGGGTTTCGCGGAGCCGACCGGCTTCATCACCTCCGGCCCTAATCTTCTTATGTAGGTAGCAGACAGCATGCGTGCGTTAATCGTCTCCGACGTTCACAGCAACCTGGAGGCGTTCGAGAGTGTGGTCCGAGACGCGGAGCAGCGCGGCGGCTTCGATCAGGTCTGGTCGCTGGGTGACCTCGTTGGCTATGGACCGGACCCGGAAGCGTGCATCGACCTGCTGAGGCAGTACGACTACCGCGCGGTTGCTGGGAATCACGACTTGGCTTCGATCGGCAAGCTGAGCCTGGAGGCCTTCAATCCTCAGGCCGCCGAGGCCAACCGCTGGACGTCGACGGTGTTGCCTCCCGATGCCATCGACTTCATCGGCGAGCAACCCCTAAAGCTCGAGCTCGAGGAGTTCACGGTCGTCCACGGAAGCCCCCGGGACCCAATCTGGGAGTATGTGATATCGGTGCAGGCGGCCGTGGCGAGCTTCATGCACTTCGACACGTACTGGTGCCTGCTGGGCCACTCCCACATCCCGTTCATCTGTCGACCCGCGGAGGACGGCGCGGTATTCGTAGAGTTTCCGCTGGACACGCAGATGAATCTGGGGACGGACCGGTTCATCATCAATCCGGGGTCTGTGGGACAGCCGCGGGACGGCGATCCCAGGGCCAGCTACGCCGTCTACGACTCCGAAAGCGACAGCGTCGTGCACCGTCGCGTCCAGTACGATATCGCGGCCACTCAGGCCAAGATGGAGGGCCACGGCCTCCCGCAGTTCCTCATCAGCCGGCTGGCCGAGGGAAAGTGAGCGGGCCTACTCGTCGTCCTCATCGTCGTCGTCATCCGGGATATCGGGGACCTCTTGCTGTGACGCGACAACGAAGCCCGCGGACGGTACCTGGGCCCTGTATCTTCCCCCGTCTCGGGACTTTGGCCTTCGATGTGGTATCCGGCTGATCGCTTCCTTGGCCTTGGCGATGTCCTCGTGGGAGGAGAGGTTCATCACCACACCCGCGATTCCCGCGCTCTTCAGGACTTCCAGGTCCGAGGTCGTCATGCCCGCCGGAATGGAGATGAGGAAATGCTTTCCAACGAGGTCTCGCACCAGTTGGACCTCGATGAGCCGCTGCACCGTCAACGGGATGAGGCTCTCTCCAGGCGCATATATCGCGGCGTCGAGAGAAAGCCCTGTTATGGCGCCGCCCGTCTCTTCGTCCAGGTCCGCGTTAACGGCTATTATCGCGCCCAGCTCTCGGTCGTTCAGCACGGCCGCCGCCGTGTTCTCCGGATCGAATACGACGAAGTCGCAGCCCTTCTCCTTTAGAAGAACGGCCTGCTCTTCACTCAGAGCGCCGACCCGCACGCCCCAGAGGCGGTCCTTGAGGGCCTTTTGTATTCCGTCCAGGGCGGTGCCGTCCAGCGACGTCATCGTCACGAGGACGGCGTCGGCCTTGGAATCGGCCAGTGTGGAGCTGCCGTTGATCTCGTCCGCGGCAGCCTGCCCGATTAGCACGATCTGTAGATTCGTCGCGATGCGGCCCGAAGCGGCCCCAAAGCCCAATGGCGAAGACGAGGCCTCGGTCGTCTTATCCAGCAATTCGATCAGCTTACTCATTGCCACCTCTGATTTTTTCATCACTTTTTCTGCGATTTTATTTCAGCAAGACTTTCAGTTTAATAAGTCTCTGTCGGCTCTACCGGCCTCGCAATTGCGAGCGCAGCCGTCTTTTCGGATTTCGCGAGCGTCGCGGGTGCGCAGTGTTAAAGAGTGTTCCCCTGGGCGGCGACTTTCCACGTCGCGGATGCCAACGCCCCGCCGAAAGGATTCTAGTTTAGGCAAACACCCTTTTCAAGCAAAACGGAGCACACCCGCGAGACATAAATCGGGCTGCCGATTAGATAAGCCGTTAATCAGCTTAACATCGAAAACGGCAGGGACGGTAACTGGAGGTCGGTTTCACGAAAGTAAGCCAGAAAAATTCGGCCGACTTGCCAACAGGGTTTCGGGGCATTACCCTGTTGGCGTCCACGAAGACGCGGCCGTCCAGCGGCGAAGGAAAAGAATTTGAAGATAGACCCCAAGAGCTTCGAAGGCTTCAATCGAGTCCTGACCGGAGTGGTGGTGCCGAGACCGATCGCGTTCGTCTCGACGAGGTCCAAGAGCGGCGTCGCAAACCTTGCCCCGTTCTCGTTCTATAACGCCATCTCGTATGACCCGCCGATGATCGTCGTGAGCGCGGCCCGGAAGGCCGACTGGAAGGAAAAGGATACCCTCACGAACATCGAGGAGACCGGGGAGTTTGTCGTCAATGTCGTCGTCGATGACATCGCAGAGGCCATGAACACCACGGCCGCCGAATTTCCGGCGGACGTGGATGAGTTCGAGATCGCCGGCCTCACGCAGGCGCCGTCGGACATCGTTGCGGCGCCCAGGGTCGCCGAATCGCCGGTAAACATGGAGTGCAGGCTGGACCAGATCGTGACCATCGGCTCGGGAGACAAGGAGCACGGTCTCATAATCGGCGAGATCATTTTGATGCACATCAGGGACGACATCATCAGCGGCCACAGGATCAACCACGACGTGCTGAAGCCCGTTGGCAGACTGGCGGGGAACATGTACTGCTATACCCACGACTCCTATCAGATGGTCCGCCCCGTGTACAAGCCGTAAATACGCCTCTACTCGGTTAGAGATGAATCAGGAGCTCACGAAGTTGGAGTCAAAGCAGTTCGAGGGAAAGACGCTGAAATACCTGGCGATAGAGCCCGACGGTTATGCCGCCGGAGCGGACTATCCGATGGTCGTGCTACTGCACGGCTTCGGCGCCAACATGGGCGACCTGGCGGGTCTCTGTCCCGCCATCGACCCCGAGGGCTACGTTTACATCTGTCCCAACGCACCGCTGTCCGTGGAGATAGGAATGGGCGTGACGGGCTACGCCTGGACGCCGCCCGGAGACAACAGGACTTCCGACGACATCGACGAGGCCGAGTCGTTGCTCGCGGGACTCATCGAAGAGGTAACAGACCAGTAC
>JADFQF010000249.1 GCA_022561955.1 Chloroflexota bacterium
GCGGATTGAGCTCCCCAGGCCCAGGAAACTAGAAATGGTCACGTGGCCCGAATTCGTCCGGATGAAATCAGAGCTTCTCTCCTCTATTCGTCAAGGTGGCGGACTGCGAGAAGGGGAAGTGGTGGCGTGAACACTCGAGACGAGGCATCGAGCACAACTGGCCCGGAGCCGCTGACGCCGGAGTCGAACAGCGCTGAAAGCATGGTGGCAAAGGTCGTGCGATGGTTGCCTCCCCTGGCCATCATGGTCGGCATACTCGGGTTGTGGGAAGCGTACGTGCGCATCTTCAACGTGCAGAAGTGGCTGCTGCCCGCGCCGTCCGTGATAATCCAAACCATGGCAGATGACGCAGGGCTGCTGACCCACCATACCGTGACGACCGTAGTGGAGGTGGTCGTGGGGTTCGCGATGGCGCTGGCCGCAGGCGTGATTCTTGCGTCCGTTATCGCGCTGTCCACGACCATAGAGCGCGCCATTTACCCCTTCGTCATCGCCTCTCAGACGATACCGATAATAGTCATCGCCCCGCTTCTGCTAATTTGGATCGGCTACGGACTCGCCCCCAAGTTCATCGTAGTGGCGCTGATCGCGTTCTTCCCCATCGTCGTTAATACAGTAGACGGCCTGAAGTCCGTCGATCCCGACTCCGTCAGATTGATGCGTACGCTGGGAGCCAACCGCCGCCAGATATTCATGAAGCTTCAGTTGCCTACATCCCTGCCGTTTCTATTTTCCGGCGCGAAGATCGCCGTCGCGGTCAGCGTCATAGGCGCGGTGATCGGCGAGTGGGTGGGCTCGTCGCAGGGGCTCGGCTACCTGATGATTCGCTCGAAGCCGCAGTTCCTTACCGAGCGCGTGTTCGCCGCGATCTTCGTCCTATCGTTGATGGGCATAACATTGTTCGCTCTGGTCGGCCTCGTCGAGAGGCTGTCGATCCCCTGGTGGCACAACGAGAGGCGGAATCAGGCGATTGGACACGATTCGTGATTTTCTCGCATGGAGTTGAGGGCCGGCTTTTCGTTCCTACGAACGTCCGCAAAATGCAGACTATTGACCCCGTGAAAAACAGTCGATCAATACAAAGAACGCTGAGGTGAAGTAAGTGTCTCTAGTTAGTGAGTTACAGCGGCGAAAGGGGTACGCATCCATTTTGGCCGTCCTGGTTGCGCTGGTGGCATTGGCGTGTTCCAGTGGCAGTGGAGGAGAAAAAGTTTCCGTAAAGCTCGCGTTGGACTGGTACCCGAATTCCAACCACCTGGGCCTGTTCATTGCGCAGGAAAAAGGCTACTTCGAAGATGAGAATCTCGATGTAACGCTCTATACGCCGGTCGACCCATCCACGGTGCTGCTGACCGTGGGCAGCGGCAAGGACGATTTCGGGATAAGCTATCAGCCGGACGTTCTCCTGGCCAGGGCCCAGGGGGTACCCGTCGTGTCGATCGCCGGCATAGTGCAGCATCCCCTCAACTCGGTCGTCGCGTTGAAGTCGTCCGGCATCACGAGACCGAGGGAGCTAGTTGGCAAGAAGGTCGGCTATCCGGGAATACCGACGAATGAACCGCTTCTCGATACCATGCTCAAGTACGACGGCGCCTCTGGGCTCAGCGATGTAGAGCTCGTAAACGTTGGCTTCGACCTTGCCCCCGCGCTCATAAGCGGCAGGGTGGACGCGGTTGTGGGCGCGTACTGGACTCACGAGAGCATCCTACTCGAAAACGAGGGTTACCCCGTGAACATCATGCGCATGGAAGAGTGGGGCGTGCCCGACTACTACGAGCTGGTGCTCGTCTCCAGCGAAGAGATGCTGGAAAACAGGCCCGACGTTGTTGAGCGTTTCATGAGAGCCATCAGAAGGGGCTACGCAGACGCCGTGGCCGACCCACAGGCGGGCGTCGATATTCTCCTCGAAGCTACTCGAGAAGAGGTGGATGAGAAGATAGAGCGGCCCGGCGCCGAACTGCTGGCCCCACTTTGGAAGACGGAAACCGCTGACTTTGGCCAGCAAGACTCCGCCAGATGGGAGAACTTCACCAGGTGGATGCAGGATGCCGGTCTTCTGGGTGAAGACGTAAAGGCGGCCGATGCCTTTACCAACCGATTCGAGGGGAATTAGACGCCGTTCCTTACCTAAAGCGGAGAGCAAAATATCAACAATGAGGATATAGGGTACCTCCATGTCGTTGACCGAGGAGCTCAGACAAAAGTACCATGACCTGTGGGAGCGGATGGTTACCCATCCCTTCGTCGTGGAGATGGGAGAGGGGACGCTGCCGGTGGAGAAGTTCCGGCGGTACTTCCTCCAGGACTACGTCTTCGTGGACGACCTCGTCGCCATGACGGCGATGGGAATCGCGAAGGCCCCGGACTTTGGCGCCGCCGATCGGCTCAACCGCTTCCTCGCGGGCATCCTGAATCCGGAGAACGACCTGTTCGTTCGCGCCTTCAAAGAGCTGGGGGCGTCGGAAGAAGACTACTCATCCGCCAGCGCCTCGCCCACCACACGCGCCTTCGGAGACTTTCTGGTGAGAACGGGGTTGGAGGGGGACTTCACCGATATCATGACGGTCCTGTACGTCACCGAAGGGACGTATCTGGACTGGGGCACCAGGTTCTCGAACGCGGGCAAGAGGCCGGAGAACCCGGTCTATCGGGAGTGGATCTACCTGCACGGGCCGGAGGTCCTCGGCGACCTGGTAGGATGGATGGGTGAATATCTGGACGGCGTCGATCATAGCGCGAGAAGGCCCCGCATCGACAGTCTGTTCCACACCGCACTGAGATACGAGTACCTGTTCTGGGAAGCCGCGTACGGCGGCGAAATCTGGCCGGACTAGCAGGTTGATCAGATATTGGGAGCGCAGTGCCCGATCGGGATCGCCGGGTGTCTGAGAGCCTGCCCTGAGCATCGTCGAAGGGGCGTCCCTCAGATACAGATTTTCCCCATTCCTTTACTTCACATGGGTCCCGGTGACTCGTCGATAGAGTATATTTGGACGCCCCGCCAGCGAAAGCCGAAATGGAAGAGCGCGGCCCGCCTCTCCGACGCATCGGAGTCCGAACTTATCTCGGGCAGGCGGATCGCGGGAGTCTGAGAGTCTGCCCTGAGCATCGTCGAAGGGGTGTCCCTCGGATACAGATTTTCCCCATTCCTTTACTTCAAAGGGCGCCAGGGGAATGGTCGAAAGAGTATATTTGGACGCCCCGCCAGCGAAAGCCGACATGGAAGAGCGCACAACGAAGGGTGAGAGTCGAGAGGGCAAGCGTCGGAAGAGGCGTAAGATGAGGGTCGTGGGTCGCGGCGTCAAGGCCCTCCAAGACATCATCATGCGTAAGGCCCGAGATGCTCGGAAAAGCCAAGAGGAGAATCGGCCGTGAACTCTTCTACACCCAGAGCCTTGACCATAGCGGGCTCCGACTCGGGAGCCGGCGCGGGCATACAGGCAGACCTGAAGACATTCGCCGCCCATGGCGTGTACGGCACCTGCGCCATCACCGCCGTGACCGCCCAGAACACCCTCAAGGTCGATGAAGTCCTCGAGATGCCCACGTCTCTCATAGAAAGCCAGATAGACGCGGTCGTGTTGGACATCGGCGTAGACGTGGTCAAGACCGGCATG
>JADFQF010000250.1 GCA_022561955.1 Chloroflexota bacterium
ACCTCTCAGGCCCGCGATACATTGGTCGAGTCCGCCAAAGCGCAGTTTCGGCAGATACTCGTGGGACGGGCCCAACCGAACCGATCACATCTGGCGGTCTATATTCGTTTTCTGCTGGACCACCGCAACACAGAGGAAGCCAAGCGTTGGTTGTCCGTTTTGGAACGGGAAAGCCCCGACACCATGTTGTTCGTGTCGCTCAAGGCTCGTTGGCTGCACGCCACGGGTGAGGATGAGAAAATTGAACCTCTCGTGGAGAGCGTCGCGACCAAAGCGGAAGAAGAACTCTCTACTCAAGAAGAGAGACTCGAACTCTATTCGTCGGTCGGGCAGATTTACTCTCGTGTTGAAAATCAAGTGGCCGCTCAACGCTGGTTCGACCGATTGGCTTCCGCAGGCTCCGATCGGTATGGTCCCTTGGCCATGTCGCTGGCCGCTCAAGATCGGCATGATGAGGCTGTGAAGCTCTGCCTGAGTGCAGCAGAAAGCGACGACTCCCCACGTCCGGCGTTGGTGCTGGCAGCCGTGCTGATCGGTGCCTCCGATTATCAGCCGCCCAAGGAGGTCGAACAACTACTTGCTACGGCCGTCAAGAAACATCCGCAGAATACCCGTCTACTCACTGCCGTTGCTAATCTGAGATTCGTGCAGGGCAACGCAAGTGCGGCCATCGCACTCTACCGAAAGATTGTCGAATTACGGCAGAATGACCCGGTAATTCTCAACAACCTGGCGACCTTGTTGGCCGAAGAGGAAGGCCACAACGAAGAAGCACTGGGATTCATCGACAGGGCGATCAATTACGCCGGACCACTTCCGGCACTGCTCGACACCAAGGGTTCGATTCTGCTAAATGTTGGCAAGCAGGCAGAGGCCATCGTGGCCCTTTGCGTGGAGAGCGGCTCCGACGCCATCCATCCGGGATATGGCTTCCTCTCCGAATCGCCGGTGTTGGCGGAGCAGTGTGATAGGCGCGGCGTCACCTTCGTGGGGCCTCGGCCGGATATCGCGAGGCTCTTTGCGGACAAGTGGGCCGCCCGCGAGAGGATGTCCTCCATATCCGTCCCCGTGCTTCCCGGCGCGAGGGTCGTGGATGACGACATATCAGGGCTGGAAAGCGCTGCGTCCAGCCTCGGCTTCCCCCTGATGGTGAAGGCCACGGAAGGCGGCGGCGGCATAGGAATGCAGACCGTCGACAAGCCGGAGCGGCTTCAACGTGCGGTAAAGAGGGCAGGCTCTTCGGCATATCGGGCATTCGGCAGCAGGGAGGTATATCTGGAGAAATTCCTCCAGGACGCCCGACACGTCGAGGTGCAGATACTCGCAGACTCCCAAGGCAACGTCTCGCACTTGTGGGAGCGAGAATGCTCGGCTCAACGAAGACATCAGAAAGTCATTGAAGAGGCGCCGTCGCCAAGCCTGAGCCCGTCGGCCAGGCGGTCGCTGGTCTCCCTGGCCCTCGAAGCGGCCAGGTCGATCGCGTACGTGGGGGCGGGAACATTCGAATTCGTGATGAACGAAGGACAGGGCCCGTACTTCCTGGAGGCCAACGCCCGTCTGCAGGTAGAGCACGGCGTGACCGAAATGACAACGGGCGTGGACATAGTGGAGCAGCAGCTGAGGGTGGCCGCCGGGCTAGGGCTGACTATAGGCTGCGACGGGGAGGTCCGAGCCCGAGGCCATGCGATTCAATGTAGGATATACGCCGAAGACCCGGCCACATTCCTGCCTTCCCCCGGCGTGTTGCAGGCGTTCGTCCTTCCGGACATCGTCAACGTCCGCGTAGACACAGGCTATGCGAGTGGAGATGCCGTGACACCGCACTTTGATCCTCTCCTGGCCAAGGTGATAGCCTGGGGGGAGAACAGGGCCGAGGCGCTGCAACTCATGAAGGAGGCGCTCGACGCCACCGAGGTGGCCGGGGTCAAAACGAACATTCCTGTCTTGCAGCAGGCGCTGAGGCATCCCGACTTTGTCGGCGGTCTGTACACGACAGGCTTTTTTGAAAATCTGGTCTAGAAAAATCTATCTGGGTGACAAACGGAGTGGGAGGTTCAGATGCCCATAGACCCTAACCGCGAGACATGGAAGCCTGGAATGAGCTGGGAAGAGGCCATTGAAGACATAGAGTACATACGCCGTCTCGGCCAAGAGATGGGCGGCTCGGAACGCGTCGAGCGACAGCATAGCGGCGGGCGCTACACCATTCGCGAGCGCATTCAAAAGATGGTCGATGAGGGTAGTTTCGTCGAGGCTGGGCCCCTGGTCGGTGCGGCCGAATACGACGAAAACGGCAACCTGTGTGAGTTCACCCCCGGGGCTTACGTAATGGGCCTGGCGGAGATCGACGGACGGCCCGTGGCCATCGGCGGCGACGACTTCACGATTTCAGGAGGCAGCCCGCACAATGTACGCAAGCATTCGCGGCAGTTCACGCAGCCGCTGGCGATTCAGTACGGCATTCCCTATGTTCAGCTAGTCGAAGGCGTTGGTCACAGCTCCAAGGCCGACGAGGCAGCAGGACACATGGGCCTGCCTCAAGGCGACCTCTGGTGGGAGGCGGTGGAGCTACTGCGCCGCGTGCCGGTGGCAGCGGGCATAATGGGCTCGGTTGCCGGGGCGCCCGCCGCCTTCGCTCTGATGTCTCATTTCACCGTGATGGTCAAGGGCCAGTCACAGATATTCCCGTCGGGCCCGCCCGTCGTGCGCCGCGCCATCGGCGAGACCCTCGACAAGGAAGCCCTGGGCGGCTCCCAGATGCACGTACACGAGAGCGGCCAGGTGGACAACGAGGCCGAGTCGGAAGAGGACGCGTTCGAGCAGATCAAGCAGTTTATCTCCTATCTGCCGAACACGACCAGCGACGTGGCCCCTCGCGTCGAGACCGGCGATCCACCGGACCGCCGGCCCGAGGAGCTCCTGAACATCATCCCGGCCAACCGGCGCCGTAGCTACGATGCTCGTAAGCTGATTCGCCTGGTAGTCGACAACGGCGAGTTTTTCGAGATGCGCCGCCACTGGGCCGGCGCCTTGATCACCGGCTTCGCGCGTCTCGACGGCTACAGCGTCGGCATCATAGGAAGCGACCCGACGAAGCTGGCCGGGGCCATGGACGGCTGGGCCGCCGAAAAGTACGCCCACTTCGTGGACCTCTGCGATGCCTTCAATCTGCCCGTCGTGGTCTTTCTGGATATGCCCGGCTTCATGCTGGGTTCTCACGCCGAGCGCAAGGCGACCATGCGGCGCGGCGTGCGCGCGCTGATTGCCAGCGCCGAGGCGAAGGTGCCGAAGGTCGAGTTCAACGTCCGCAAGTCGTATGGCGTCGCTGCCGACGCCCCGAATAGCGTCGGCATGCCGGACGGCCTCAATCTCCGATTCGGCTGGCCGTCAGGCGAGTGGGGTGGCATCCCCATCGAAGGCGGCGTAGCGGCCGCATACAGGCGCGAGATCGAGGCCGCTCCCGACCCGGACGCACACCGCGAGATGATCGAGGAGCGCCTGTTTCACCTGCGGTCACCTATGAAGGCGGCTCACCACTTCGACGTCATCGACCTGATCGATCCGCGCGCTACGCGGCGCCTGGCCTGCCGCTTCGTGAGCCTGGCGC
>JADFQF010000251.1 GCA_022561955.1 Chloroflexota bacterium
TATCAGCATACGGACGTAGCCTGCGGGTCCTTGCGCTGAGTCGGCATACGATGGCTGCCCTTCTCGGCCCAGACGATCACTTCGCAGGTATGAAGTTCGGATACCTGTTGGAGCAGGCCCCGGGCCTATGGCTGTATCAGCATGCGGACGTAGCCTGCCGGGTCCTTGCGCTGCGTCAGAACGTTATGGCTGCGCTTCTCGGCCCAGACGATCACGTCGTAGGTATTGAGAACATCGGGAATCATTACCTCGATGAACGACTCGGAGTCGCCTTCGATCTGCTCGGTGAGGGCCGCGATGATACCGGCGCACGTCTTCCCCGTGCCGTCGATGACGACCCAGCCGCTTTCGGACTTGCCGTTGGCCGCGCCGTTCCCGGCTCCCGATGCAGCCGTTGCGAACACGTCGACCTCGCCGGTCTGTCGCATTTCGAGCTGCCGCTTGAACTCGGCCACCGGCTCCCAGTGGACGCCGGAGTTGCGGTCGCCCTTCTGGCACGCCGCGCCTCGCACGCCGACGATATCAGGGTTGATCCGGGCCAGCTCGTCGAGATCTTTGATCGTGAGATGTCCGGAGAGGGCGGTGCTTACACCGGCCTCTTTGCCCTCCACGACCATGTCGCGAAGCTCGTCCTCCCCGAGGAAATCGAAGAGATTCCTGCCGTCCTTGGTGAGGGTGTCGATAAGAAATCCGTCGCACTTGCCGTCCTTGGCGAGCTGGACCATATTATGGGCGTCGAGGCCGTCGTACAGCGGGTTGTCGGCAAACAGCGATCCGATCAGCTTCGTATCGAAACCGTCCAGGGCCTCGCGGGCGGCCAGGAGGGTCTCCACGGCGGCGGCGTACTCGGTCTTCATGAAGCCCACTTTCACAGACGTCGCCCTGAGCACGCCGGCGGTGTAGACCGCCATGGCCACGGTGCCGATCTGATTCGGCACGACGCCGAGGGTAACGCTGGCATGTCTCTCCATGGGGATGGCGTTGCGGACATCTCGGACGACGTGCGGATGAGCGGAGCCCACCAGCGCCTCCTGCAGGTTCTTGACGTCTACTATGTCGGCCCCGCCCTTGAGGGCTTGGAGCGCCTCTTCGAGATTCTGGACGCTAACCATTAAGATCATGAGGTCTCTCTCGCTTGTTCAGATTTTTTCCAGGACTGCTTCCAGCTCCTGCTTCAGCTCGGCCTTTACGCTGTCATCGAAGTTGATGTGGGGCTGCCGCACGTGTCCGCCGGCCATCCCCATGAGCTCTCCCCAGTACTTGCATAGCGGAGCGGGAAGGGCGCCGTTGGCCATCTTTACCGTTCTGGCCCACCACTTGTCAGAGAGGTCCTTGATGGGCTTTATGTGCGCGGCATAGAACTCCTCGTCCAGGTCGCCGCGCATCACCTTGTCGATGAACTGGTTGTAGTAGTTCTTGCCCGGCCTATCGAAGCGCCAGTCGGACGTGTTGGCGAACATCACCTGCTGCTCGAACCCGAGCTCGTTGCCCTTGCGGAATATCCACTCGTCCGGCGTGCTGATTATGGCGGTGCGGCCCAGAAGCTGGTGGGTCTCGATGGATAGCTCTTGATTGAAGCTCGCCTCTTTGACTCCCACGACATTGGGGATATCGCATATCCTCTCGAGCCCCTGGGCGCTCATGACCATGCCGAACTGAGGCGAGTTGTAGAACATGATGGCGAGGTTGGTCTCGTTGGCGAGAAGGCCGACCCAGTCCACTACCTGGTCCTCTGTCTTCGTGACCATGTAGGGAGGCGCCACGATCAGGAGGTCGAATCCGGTCTCTTCGGCATGCTCGGCCAGGGTAATCATGTCTTTGTACGATGTGTGCGTCACGTGAGCCGCGATGGGCCACTCGCCGCCCGCTTCATCGGCGACCGTCTCGAAGACCCTGAGTCGCTCCTCCAGGGTGAGGCTCCAGAACTCCCCCATCCCCCAGGTGCATCCGCCGCCCTGAGTGCCCAGCGAGCGAATGTGACGTATGTTGCTTCTCATGCCCTCCTCGTCGAACTCATCATCCGGCGTGAAGGGAGTCATCAGCGTCGTCCACTGACCACGAAGGTTTTCTCTCGCCCAATCTTGTGCTTCGCTCTTGCTGTATTCGGCCACGCCTAACCTCCTCGAATCCGGGGCGCTTTTCTGCGTTACGAATAGATAGCTTTAATGGAGAATCCGCCGCTACGTCGCCTAAGCAACAGGGCTATATTATCCACGGCATTTCGGCATGTCAACAATCCGAACAGGCCATTGCGGGCAATATTCTGCGGGGATTTACCGGCCCGTCTCCCGGGTTTCAGACCCCTCATTATTCCAAGCGACATCCTTTCCAAAGGGAGAAGGACCGTCGCCGTCCCAGAGCCTGAACAGGTCCATTGCCGCGGCAAGTTGCGCCTTGTCCGCACCCTGTCTCAGGGACTCGGTCGGAGCGTGAAGCAGCTTGTTGACAATGGCGCGCGTGAGGGCCTCGACGACCTTGGAGTCCTCGGGCGACAGGGCGTTCATCAGGCTCAAGGCCTTTTCCAGCTCCCTCTCCCTGATATCCTCGGCCTGCCGTCTCAGCGACCGTATCACCGGCATGACGTCCAGGGACGCCCACCAGGCCATGAAGCGTCGTACCTCGCCGTCGACGACGGCTTCCGCATCCTGCGCGGCCTTTTTCCGCTCTTCCAGGTTCTCCTCGGCGATGGCGGAAAGGTCATCCATGTTATAGAGGCTGACGGCGCCGATCTCCCCGACGCGCGGGTCTATATCGCGGGGCATCGCCAGGTCGAACAGGAACAGGCCGCCTCCGTCGCGTTTGATGCAAGCCTGGGAGACCATGTCGTGGGTAATCACATAGTCGGGTGCGTCGGTGGCCGATATGACGATGTCCGCATCGTTCAGGGCGGGGCCAAGCTCGGAGAAGGATATGGCACGACCGCTGAGGTAGTCGGCGAGCTCCTCGGCCCTTGGCCGCGTGCGGTTTGCTATGACCAGGTCGGCGACTCCCACGGTGCGCAACGCCCTGGCGACGAGTTGGCCCGCCTCGCCCGCGCCGACCAGCAGCACTCTTCTGCCTTCCAGCCCGCCTAGAATCTGCCGTGCCAGACGCACCGCGGCGGAGCTGATCGGAACGAACACGTCGTACGAGCTGGAGCAGATCCAACCCTCCGGGTTGTCGTGGTAGCCGTACCACTGCAGGGAGCGCATGGTCTTCGGCGTGTGGTTGCTGTCGTATCCGCCGTCGAGCTCTCTGATCTTGCGGACGTGAGGGAAGAAGCGCTTGTCGTCGGAGTACTGGATCGCCGCCAGACCGAGCTGGCGCAGGTTGTTGGCGCAGCGGGCGCGGTTTCGTCTCTCGGTTTCGCCGCGCAAGACCACGGGCAAGAAGAGCCCTGCCAGGGCCACGAAACCCGCGAACACGACGACGTCCAGTCGCTTCATGCCGACCTCCTGTCAGGCGGGCATTCTAGGGGCTACCCCGGCTATTCGGCGAGGCTGACCCGCACGCGTAGCTCGCCGTCCACCTCCGCGATCTCGCTGAGCGAAATCGTCCAGGACCCGGGCAGGGTGCCGGAGACGGTCACCGCCGTCTTGCCGCCGGCGGGGAAGGGCACCCTGGC
>JADFQF010000252.1 GCA_022561955.1 Chloroflexota bacterium
TCAACAAGCCGACGGACGGCGCGCTCGGACACGAAGGCTCCATTTACGTTACCGACGGCTACGGCAACGCCCGGGTCCACCACTTCACGCCGGACGGGACTCACATCAGGTCCTGGGGCGAGCCGGGTTCAGGGCCGGGACAGTTCAGGATTCCCCACAGCGTCTGCGTGGACGCGGCCGGCCTGGTCTACGTGGCGGACAGGGAGAACAGCCGAATACAGGTATTCTTGCCTGACGGGCAATATGTCCGTGAGTGGCGGGGAGTACACCGGCCCGACCACATTCTGCAGGGGAAGGACGGCCGGTTCTACCTCGCGGAGCTGGGGATGAAGACCGGCCTGTTTCCCGCCGACCCGGCGCCCACTCCATTGACCCATCCGTCCGGCATAAAGATAATGACGTCCGCCGGAAGCTGGCTCGGCGGCTGGGGCATGGGCAGCGGCGAAGACGCCGATCTCATCGCGGCCCACGCTCTCGGCATCGACTCCGTGGGCGATATGTATGTAGGCGAGACCCTGGAGGGCGCGCGGATTCTGAAATACGCCCGCGTGAGGTAAGTTTTTCAACTAGGGTCAGCCTGACTTGGGAAGCCGGGCCGGCGAAAGCGGCTACTGTCCCGTCGATCGCTGAACACCCGATTAGCCGGTTCTTTTTGGCGCGCGGATTCTCTTCGTACGCCTATCACCGGGACGGCAGCGCAACCTGATTTTGGGGTAAGGGCCTCAGGGAGATATGTCGGCGCTATCCCAGGGCGCTCGTCCGGTCTTTCTCGCCTGCGGCATAGCCGGACCCGGAGTCGTTGGCAGCGCCGCCAAATCGAAGCACAAACCCCACCGCAGTAAGCGAGAGACCGGCAAAGCTTACGAGGAAAAGGGCTGTCCGAAGGTCTTCCAAGGCCTCCTGAAGGAAGCCGGTGACAAGGGGCCCCAACACGGCCCCGATGGAGAACGAGACCGTCAGGAACGACAGGCCGATCGCGACCTCGCGAGAGCGGACTTTTTCCCACATGAACGGCACCGTGTAGAGTATCGGAAAGAAACCCCAGGCCACGCCGTTCAGCACCGTCGCCACGATAAGAAGGGGGACGGAATCAGTATATATGAGTCCCACGTAGCTCACCGCCATCAACACTCCGAACACCATCAGCAGACCTCTTCGCCCGTCACGAATCGAGACGTAATAGCCCACGGCCAGCCCCCATAGTCCACCCACGAATATTCCCAGCGCCAGTATTGCGCCCGTCCATCTCAGGGGCAACTCGTAGGTATCCAGCATCATAGTGGGATAGAAATTCAGGAAGGCGGCCCAGGACATTGAAGAGCCGATAAAGCCAAACCCCGCTATCCAAATATCGCGGTGCGACAGGGCGAGCCTGACGACGTTCCTCTCGGGGCGATCGACCTGGATCTGCGACTCGTCAAACGGCCGCTCTCGGCCCACGAATATCCATAATAGCGTTAACAGGAAGAAAGCAACCCCGAAGAGGTAGAAAATCATCCTCCAGTCATCCCCGAACTCGCTGAGGATAAACGGCGTTACGACCATCCCTCCACCCACCACGACGCCGAAAAAGACGTTGGACACGCTGTTTGCTAAGATGGCCTCGTTTGGGTGGAACCACTGCCTGATCAGGTGGGCCCTGGCGGGCTCCCTGGCGAGCATCGCCACGCCGAAAGCCATGCGGCCGATGATAAGCATGATTAATGTCGGCGCGACGCCCTGCTCGAATATGAATAGCGTCCCCAGCGCCAGAGTCACCGTCGTCAAGATCTTCGGTCCGAAACGGGACGTCCACCAGCTCAGCGGGATGGCCAGTACCATGTTGCCCCAGAAGGCGGCCGAGCCCAACAGACCCTGTTGACTGGGAGACAGACCCAGGTCCTCGCTAATGGAGGGCAGCAGAATCCCCAGCGTGGAAATGACCATGAAGCCTGCTACGGCGGACGTATACCATACGCCCATCACGACCCAACGATAGGACGAAGTAGGCTGTGTAGGACTCGTCACGTTATCCTAATATCCAGGTGATTGCGGACTTCCGAGGCGACCGACGACGCTCCCAACGAGAGGTCTGTAGGCATGTGAGTGGACACCTCTCCGGTTTCGATGGATACAAAGTCTATCAGCACGTCGTCACACACGACTTTCAATTAGCGACCTTTTGATTCAGATGCCGGAAGTCTAGGACCGGCTACGCCGTGATTGCGGCCACGGGCGAAGTCCAACCCCATAGAAGATATGAGACCGACCGCGCCAATACAATACTGGTGGGTGGCTCACCCCTGCGCCGAAGTCGACCGAGAATCGGGTAGTAGCACGGCTTCCTCGGAGGGTGCCGCGCCTGCTATGCTGGGGCCGCCTCGTGAATCGTGAGCTGTGATTCAGTGGCATTCGCAGTCGCCAATCGAAGACCAGCGTGCCCTCAACTTGAACGCGTAATATACCTGCCGCCATGACAAGGAACACCGGCGTGCCATGTCGAGCGGAATTTTAACATGGAGTAACGGTGGAAAGAACTGCAAAGGTAGTAATCGGAGTCGTCGTTGTCGCGGTATGCGCGACGGTCATACCTCTCTCTTCAACACTGGGACTGCTAATCCTGGGAATCGAGCCCAACCCCAGGCATCTACCGGTCGAGGTGCAAGGAGCGGTACTCGGGTGGGCGATTTTTGCCGCCTTCATTGGCCTGGCAGGTGCCGTCATAGGGGAGCCTCTCGTGATGGAGAAGAACCACGGGGTCTTCGTGGCCTGTAAGGGTTTCGTCCGGGGAGGAGGGGCAGGATTAATCATTGCGTTGTTTTTCATTGTTAGCCTGGCCGTGCTGCACATGAATACGATCTCCGGTCAGGCAATTACATCCGTCGGCCTGGCGGTGTTGACGGGGGGAACCGTCGCCGGATTGAGCGCCGTATCCGGTGCCGTGGGGGGAGCCATCATTGGCAGGTCCATTGGCATATTGATCTCTTAGCGCATACACCCGTGATCCGACGGCCCTGAATGAACTGCCCCATGGATATTTATCGGTTGCCCTGCTCGTCAGACATCTATCTCCAACGTTTGGCTACTGACAGAGTCGTGTTCCACCGACACGCAGCCGATTTCGGTGCGTCTCGCCGATACGCCTTCGAGACGAATGCGTGACCCTAGGAAGCGCCCATGCCCATCGGGCGATGGTCGGATTGTCGCTTCTGGGCCAGGAAATTATCAGAGATATCGAACATTTGGTAAATACGACTTATTATTCTTGAATTCTCGAATGCCTTGACGGGCTACGATAATCGTTTTAGCTTCATCGAAATCTGCCGGTCTGTAAGCTTAATAAGCCAGAGCTTGGTTCTTAACGAACCTGCGCTTGATAACCTAATATTCAGGTGGTTGCCGGAAACTGGATGTGATCTTCGGACCAGGTCGGATTGTACGAAGAATTGAGGGAGTGCGACTGATGAGATAAACGAGGCGTTTGTCCCTTGTTTCGGTGACATCACTTATCATGGCGATAGTGCTGGCATGTGGAGCTGCTGAAGCTCCCGTGGCGGCCCCGGTGGCTCCTGCCGCCGTTCCCGTGGCGCCGGCGCCGGCCCAACAACCTATCACGCG
>JADFQF010000253.1 GCA_022561955.1 Chloroflexota bacterium
ATTCATACCTTGACCACCAGTACGCGCTGTGGCATATATGGCCCGGCACATGAATTTAGTGACGCCCCGGGGCAGGGAGGTTGGCAAGATTCGTGATCGATCAGACGCCTGTGAAAAGGTTCCCGGACAACGATACGGCGCAGACGCTCCAGGCGATGCCGGATGCGGTCATCGCCGTCGATTCCAACGGTGAAATCAGGTTTCTGAACTCGCCTGCAGAGGCGATGACCGGCTACGCCTGTGAAGAGCTGCTCGGGCAGAGAGTCGACGTACTCGTACCCGCGTCGAAACGGAATGCCCATGCCAGGCAGCGGACCCGCTAGCATGCTGCGCCGTTATCGCGCCAGATGGGCGCGAGGAGAGATCTCCAGTTATTACGGAAGGATGGCGTCCTCGTTCCAGTCATCATTAGTTTGAATCCCCTCGCCGGTAGCAACGAGGGTATCGTCTTGAGCACTGTGCGAGATGTCAGCGCGCAGGAACGGAGATCCAGGGAAGAGATTCTGCTTTCGGAGATCGGCCGAATCGTCAATAGCGACCGGGAGGTCCGTAGCGTTTATCAGGCAGTTGCCGATCTAGTGCCGGCTCTGGTCCGGTTCGATCGTCTCGTTATCACTCTGAAGCAACCTGAGACTAATCTCGTGCGCCGCGTGTTTGTAAGCGGTCTGCACGTGGAAGGCGGTGAAGAGGAGACCGAGGTGCCGGCAGCGGCTGACGCCGGCGCCTCGCGCTGCCTCCACGACGTGCGTCACCATGGGCCGGCCTGCCAGGGGGTGAAGCACCTTTGGCAGAGACGAGCGCATCCGTTTGCCCTGGCCTGCGGCCAGGATGATTGCGGTCCAACGATCGGGGGTTGTTGTCATGGGTATGGGGAGACGCCGCCGCAGGGAAGGCGATCGGGCGTCGTTCCGCTGAGGTTAAACGAGGGTCATCCGGGGCCGGGTTTGGAAATGCAAACAGGCTCGCGCGCCGCGAGGCATCCGTCCAGCTACTGCCGTCGATGGGGAGCTATGTTGCGGAGGTTCGTCTTCTGTCTGTCCCACCAAAGCTCTCTCGTATGGTGCCCTCCGGCCGCCGAAATGCGACGTACGTTCGGACAGGGTTATGGTAACGCCACCCCCACAAGCCTGTCAAGCGGGGACCGCGCCTAAGGGAGTTATCGGCCGCACGAGGCGGGTCCTGGAGACGGCGCCTTTGGCCCGGACGGCGAGGTCTACGTTCCGGAGCTGGGGCACCGCATGTCCATCACTAACAGCGACGGCAAGATCGTCTCGCAGTGGGGCGGAGAGAGCAGCCACGAGCCAGGCCAGTTCGTCGCTCCTCACGGCGTCGCCATAGACTCCCACGGCGATATCTATATCGGCGAGGTCCTGGAGGGCCGACGCATACAGAAGTTCATACGTCAGAGGTAGGGGAAGCGCCTGCATGGTGAAGCTGTCTGGCGCTGCCGGTTCATCTGGCCTGCGGAAGTTCTAGCGATAAAGTACCTCGTCGCGCATACGGGCGGACACGGATGACCCCTAGCCGCCTACTCGTTCCACGGGCGTGCGACGGCAAAGGCAACGTCACAAGCGCAAGAATCGAGCGGCGGGCACCCATGATCAGGAACGACGTTTTGAAGCCAGGACCCGACGGGACTATCCGAATATATCTCATCGGTAAGATGGAAAAATACTTGAGCTAGGAGACGCAAATGAACGGTGACCAGGTATTGGCAAAGATCCTAAAGATCGAGGGCGTTGAATGGATATCATGCTTTCCCGCCCAGACGCTTATCGACGCGTGCTCCCGCGAAGGGATACGCCCCATAATGTGCCGCCAGGAACGTGCCGGCGTGAATATGGCCGACGCGTTCAGCCGCATAAACAACGGCAAGAAGATCGGCGTATTCACCATGCAGACCGGCCCTGGGGCCGAAAATGCCTTCGGTGGAGTCGCGCAGGCCTTCGCGGACTCGGTCCCCATACTGTTGTTGCCCGGCGGCCAACCCTCACCCAGAATGGGCGTTCCCCCGAATTTTGAGGCGGTCCCAAACTACCAGGGCATAACCAAGTGGGCGGGACTCATCAACATGGTCGAGCGCATACCGGAGATGGTCGGCCGCGCCATGACTCAGCTCAAACATGGCCGCATGGGGCCCGTGCTGCTGGAGTTCCCCCGCGACGTCGCACTGGCCGAGTACCCTCGAGAAACCCTTGATTACAAGCCCGTCGTGGTTCACAAGTCCGGCGCATCCCAGGAAGACGTACGAGACGTCGTGACCGCCTTGCTTAACGCGAGCAACCCCGTCATCAACGCAGGCCAGGGGGTGCTGTACGCCGAGGCCACGCCGGAGCTCATCGAATTTGCCGAGCTGACCAACATACCGGTGATGACGACGCTTGCAGGCAAGAGCGCCTTCCCCGAGAACCACAGGCTCGCCCTGGGAACCGGCGCATCGTCGGGGACCTTGATGTGCCACCACTTCCTGGAGAAGGCCGATCTCGTGCTGGGACTGGGCACCAGCTTTACGATCTCCAGCTTCAATGCGCCCATGCCCTCCGGCGTTACCCTGGCCCAGATCACAAACTGCGCCGAGGACGTGAACAAGGACTACCGCGTTGACCTCGGGGCCATCGGCGACGCAAAGATCGTTATTCAGCAGATGATCGAGGAGACCAAGCGTCAGCTTGGAGCAGAGGGCAGAGGCGACGTCAACGGCGTTGTCGACGCCATCAATAAGTCCCGCGAGCAGTTCAACAGCGAGTGGGGCGCCAGGTTCATCTCCGACGAGGTGCCTATAAGCCCATACCGAGTCATCAATGAGATGATAAAGAACGTCGACGTGGCCAACTCCATCGTGACCCATGACTCCGGCTATCCCAGAGAGCAGATCGTGCCGTTCTGGCCGGTCGTCACGCCCCGCGGGTACATCGGCTGGGGCAAGTCCACGCAGCTCGGCTACGGCCTCGGGCTAGCCCTGGGCGCGAAGTTGGCTGCTCCCGACAAGACGGTCATCAACATCATGGGCGACGCCGCTTTCGGTATGTCCGGCATGGACATCGAGACCGCGGCAAGGTCGGAGATCGGCACACTGACGATCATCCTCAACAACGGCGTGATGACTCATTACCAGGACCACTTCCCGCACGCGGCCGAGCACTGGGGCAGCAACAAGCTTGGCGGTGATTACGCCAAGATCGCCGAAGGGCTAGGCGCATACAGCGAAAAGGTGGACTCGCCGGACCAGGTCGGCCCCGCCATACTGAGGGCCCTGGAGGCGACGAAGAACAACCAGCCCGCCGTCCTGGAGATGATGACCAAGGAGGAGGAGACCATCGCCCGCTACTGGCGTTAGTTTCCTCCATAACGCTCATGCCCGACTTGTTTAGGCACGCCGCCGCAGTATAAAAAAGGCCCCCTCTCTTTTTCGGGAGGGGGCTTTTCGTATTGAAATGCGAACAGTTCGCGCGGCTATCCCAGTCCCACGCGTCCGCCGGCGACATCTCCATCGATCAGGAATCTCCGGATGTCCTTGGCGAACTTGACCTCGGAGTCGTCTTGCGGCTCGTATCCAAGGGCCTCGCGAGCGCTCGACAGCGACCAGAATGCGCG
>JADFQF010000254.1 GCA_022561955.1 Chloroflexota bacterium
GGGTCTGTGCGCCATAGACCTTGATCTGCTGCAGCTTGGCCTCAGGCGCCGTGGCGGGAGCAAAGATGTGCGCCCTGATGCCTGCTTTGGCCGCATAGGCCGACACGGACGCGCCCGCGTTGCCCGAGGAGTCTTCGACGATCTCGCGGACTCCCTGTTCACTGGCGACGGACATCATTATCGACGTGCCCCGGTCCTTGAACGAGCCCGTGGGGTTCATGAACTCCAGCTTTGCGACGAGGTTTTCCAGGCCAAGCTCTTTCGAAATGCCGTTCAACGACACACAGGGCGTTCCGCCTTCTCCCAGCGTGACGAAGGCGTCCGACGTATGCACGGGCAGCGGAATGGCGGGGCCCGTCCATCCAGGCGGTCGAATGCCCGACTGCTCACCTCCGTCGCCGATGTACTCGACGTCGAGTGGAGCGCCGCACCTCTCGCAACCCAACGTCTTCATATCGGGCAGATGGTAATGTTGGCATTCGCTGCATCGCAGCATCGTGTGTGGCAAGTGAAATCTACCTCGAGGCATGATTGATTTGAATTCTGATACTATGTTCGGCGAAGGGCTGTGTCAACGTTCGGGTGGATGCCTGGTCCGTTAGACGACTCATGAGACGGCGAGCCCTCCCGATTTTGGACTATTCGGTCTGTTGGGGAAGATGGAGTGCTCTCAAAGGAAAAATCGTCCACGAGAACAGAGGCTGCGCCGGTATCGAAGCCCCAGGAATCCGACAGGGTTGTCGTATTTCAGGGAGATGGCGAGCCCAAGACACTTTCGGGGATGTTGAGCGCGCTGGCCGCCTTCGATTCGGAGGTTGGATACGAGCCGGACAACTACATGCTGGGCGGCACCGTACAGGCGTTGGAGGAGAAGCTAGCCGGCTCATTGGGTAAGGAGGCGGCGATATTCCTACCGACGGGCACCATGGCGAACCACTTCGCGATACGAGCGCTGTGCGGTTCCAGGCCCAGGGCTCTGGTGCAGGAGCAGTGCCACCTCTACAACGACACCGGCGACTGTGTCACGCGGCTGAGCAACATCAACCTGGTTCCGCTGGCTAAGGACAGGGCGTTCTTTACACTGGAGGAGGTGACGGAGGCCGTAGAGCAGTCGGAGTCCGGACGAGTCACCAATCCCATCGGGGCCATGATGATCGAAAGCCCGGTGCGCAGGAAGGCGGGCAGGGTGCAGCCGCTCGATGAGATGAGGGCGATCACCGATTATTGCGGCGAGCGAGGCATCGGCACCCATCTTGACGGTGCTCGCCTGTACATGATGTGCGCGGCCACGGGCATCGGACCACGGGAATACTCCGATCTGTTCGACACGGTATACGTCTCCATCTACAAGTATTTCGGCGCACCTTATGGAGGGCTGCTGGCCGGCAGTCGGAAATTGATCGGTGAGATGTACCACGACCGCAGGATGTTCGGCGGCGGCCTCTCGTCTGCAGGGCTGGCGGCCGCGATTGCCCTGCATGGGCTGGACGGATTCAAGCAGAGGTTCGCCTCCGCCATGGCCAAGGCCTCGGAGCTCTTCGAAGAGCTGAACCAGCTTGGCACCGTGAGGGTAGGTAAATTCGAGAACGGCTCCAACATCTTCCCCGTGGAGCTGGACGAATCGGTAGACCACGCGAGGTTTATCGAGAGGCTCAACGAGCTCCAGATCATCGTGCGCCCGGCGGAAGGCTCAGAGTCGATTTCCACGCTGGCGGTGAACACGACGATACTGAGGCGGTCCAATGAGGAGATAGTCGCGGCCTTCCGCGAGGCCCTGGTGCATGCGGAATAGATGGCCAAGAGAGCCTTATGAGCTCCGCCGCGGCGCATCAGATTCATGAGGCCGCAATGCGAAGTGGCGGCCATGGCCAGTGCATGAATACGGCGAGACCTCGGACCATGTTCCGTAAATGCATCGATTCCTGAGAAGATATCCCAGGCTTTACGAATTCGCCCTCCGGGTCGAGCGCTTTGCGCGCTCGATCGGGAGCTGGTTCAACGGATTCTTCGTAGTCCGTCTGCTCACCCGCACGATGCGGGAGATGGCCGAAGACGATGCGACACACATGGCCGCCGGCGTTTCGTACTATGCGCTGTTTTCGATCTTCCCCCTGCTTCTGGGCGTAATATCCCTGGCGAGCTTTGCGCTGGGGGCGTTCGTGGATACGGAAAAGTATCGCCCCGGACTGACCGAGTTCGTTACGAGCTATCTGCCGGGCTCCGAGCAGCTTGTCATGCTGAACCTGGATGCCGCGCTCGAGCTGAGGGGAGCCCTGGGCATCTTCGCCATCATTGGTCTGCTGTGGTCTGGGAGCGCCGTCTTCGGAGCGATTACCCGGGCGGTGAACCGTGCGTGGGATATCCGACGCGACCGGCCTTTCTACTCGAACAAACCCCGACAGCTCATGATGGGCGCGGCGATGGGCCCGATGTTTCTCCTATCCATTGCGATGGCTACGATAGCGCGTTCGGCATCGAGGCTGCAGGACATTGGGTTGCCGGGCCACGAGTTCTTCGTGAAAAATATAGCGCAGGCCCTGCTTCAAGGCAGCTCTCTGCTTCTCATGGTGGGCCTGTTTCTCATGCTGTACAAGTACCTGCCAAATACCAGGACATTCTGGAGGCACATCTGGCCCGGGGCCCTGGTGGCCGCCATACTATTCGAGCTATCGAAGAACATCTTCATCGTCTATGTGAATACCTTCGCGACCTTCGAGAACATCTACGGTTCGCTGGCTCCCGTCGTGGCCCTCCTCCTCTGGAGCTACATCAGCTCCCTGATCCTGATACTCGGGGCCGAGCTGAGCTCCGAGTACGGCCGAATGCGAGAGGGCGTCGAGCGTGGGACCTTGCTCCATCCCGGTAGCGATTAGCCAGCCTCGACTCGACTTTCGGGGACCGGCATGAGGTCGCTGCCAACCAGGTTGATTGGTCCGTAGACGTGGTGACGTTTACTATCTTCGAGTAGTAGCCCTGACTACAAATAAATGGTCCCGCAGCCGCTTGTGCATTCGCCTGTCATGGGAACGAGCGAAGTCGCATCGACCGTCGTGGTTCCCCCCGATTCTGTTATGCTGTGGCCAATGGCAGACATAAAGAGTGGATTTCCGGAGCGGCCGAAGGGAATTCCAAGATCCCCAGGCCGGATATTTTATGGCTGGCATCTTGTTGGCATTGCGGCGTTCATGCTTACGATCATGTCGGTGTCGGTCTTCCAGGGGCTGGGCACTTTTCTCGTCACGATGCAGCGCGAATTCGGTTGGAGCAGGACCGTGCTCTCCGGGGCATTCGCCTTCACTCGCGCACAGGGAGCCGTAATCGGCCCCATCGAAGGCTATTTGATCGACAAGGTGGGCAGCCGGCGGATGATCCTGCTGGGATATCTGCTCATGGCGCTGGGCTTCTACCTCTTCTCGCAGGTCCATGCCGTCTGGCAGTTCTACCTCGCATTCCTTGTCATCAATCTTGGGTCGGGACTGGGTGGGCTGGCTGGCGATCATCTCGGTGGTCAACAACTGGTTCGTGCGCCGCCGCTCCATGGCCATGGCCACTGCCATGTCCGGCATTCATTTCGGCGGCTTCCTCGTGCCGGG
>JADFQF010000255.1 GCA_022561955.1 Chloroflexota bacterium
GAGCTTCTTTGTCCCCGTTACCGACGCTCACCTTCAAGTACACGACACATTTTCCCTCAACTGGCATTCAGGGAGAATCGACTTGCAGATCTTCCGGCCCTCCGACGGCACGAGGCCTTCGTATTCCAAAGCTACGGTGCCCGACGGAGTTGAACGAGTCACAGGCAACACAAACGTCTTCTATAAGATACCCAACCCCGAACCCGGAACGTGGAGGGTAAAGATACTGCGGCGGCCAAACAAAGACGAAGACACGACGACCAGCGAGGGAAAGCTGCCAGCGGTGTTCGGATTCTCCAGCCTTCCCGTGCCCTGACGCGTGATCGCCGGTCCGGCATCGGTCGCCGGCCGGCTCCTGCCTCGGCTATGGTATTCCGACAGCCTCGACGGCACGAGCTTCTACCCACCCCTGCCTTCCTGCGTCGAACAGCTCGATCTTGGTCCAGCTGCCCCGGCGGGAGAGCACCCGGGCCTCCGCGCCTTCATGCAGTGTCGACAACCTTTTATAGCTGGCCCCAGGACCAGACGAGAACTCGGTAGACTTCATCACGATCACGCCCCTTTCTCCCGTGGCAACGGCATACGAACGCGATCCAAAGATAATCGAGACGGTCCCAAACATCAGAAGAAACACCAGCACGAGGGAGAAGACGGCCTTCCTGGGCCCTTTACCCCTCATCAAGACCAGCGCGGCAAATGTGATGGCAAGCAGGTACCACGCCGCCACCGTGGCCAAGGCCGTCTCGTTGAAGGTCATCCACGGAACGGTCACCAGGCTCAGGCGAGTGAATAGAGGAGCTCTCTTGAGGTCCAGCTTCTCTACGGTCTGGCTCCTCGCCAGCTCCAGGTTAGCCTTGACATCAGCGTCCCGGGGCGATAGCCGCTGGGCCCTGAGGTAGTTCACAAGGGCGCGGCCGAGCTCGCCTCGCTTGTAGTAGGCGTTCCCCAGGTTATGGTAGAGCCTGACGTTGGTGTAACCCTGACCCACTAGCTGCTGGTAGGCATTGGCCGACTCGACGTACTTGGCATCTTCGTAAAGCTGATTCGCCGTCAGCATCTGCTCGGCCCCACCCGGCGATTGAGCAGCGACGTGAGATTGGGCGAGAAAGAAGATGCCGAAAGGGACCAACGCGGCGAATACAAGAAGTAACTTCATTTCTTGAATTCCTTTTCCAGATCCGCTATGAGCTGTTCTGTCTCGTCTATCAGGGTTGCGCCGTAGCCGCTTATATTGCTGAGGGGTTCATAGCGACCCTTCTCGTCGGAGGCGAGGCACGTCTGGACCCGCTGCACGAGCCCGTCGGACACCCCGTTTTCCGCGAGGGTGTGGCACAGCCTCTCCTCGGTCATCCCATTCACCGGATAGTCCAGCTTGTCGCCAAGGTAGCCGGTCAGCGATATGAAGGAGGCACTGAACGGGTCACCGCCCGTCTTGCGAGCTCGAGACAGGACTCCTCTTGCGTTCCGTCTGGCCCGCCGTTGCCGCACCAGAGGAGCGTTAGCCTCTCGCCTTTGCGCTCTCCACGCCCATGCTCCGGCAGTCAACAAGACCAGCAAGGGAGCTCCCCAGGCTCCCCAATAGATAGGCATGGCCGTGTATGGGCGGCCTGTCGAGGTCAGGACCGCCGGCGCCGCCATGATGTCTTTCAGGCCCGGAGCGAGTATTTCGATCGGAGCGTCCTCACCCAAGACGACGGAAATCGGTATTCCGGCGGTCGAGACCTCCCTGTATATTTCAGCGACAGGGTCAAAGAAGGCATAGACGATGGGAGGCAATACGAAGTCCCCGGTAATCTGGGGAACGAGCAGCCTCTCGTAAATTCGAGTTCCCTGCAACAGGCCGTCCTTGAATCTTGTGGTGACCTCCGGCGTGCTTGTAAATGCCTTTAGCTCGCGGGTTTCGGGCCAGCCCGGGTCCGGCAGCAGAGCGATGTTTCCGCGCCCTTGAAGGGTGAAGGTAAGCGTAATGAGCTGGTTCACGTCTCCGCTTATCGATCTGATATCGGCGCTGATTTTGAAGTCGCCGACGGCGCCGTCGAAGCCGACGGGCGCTCCAGGAGGTAGGGGCTTGACGTCGATGCTCAACGGCAGCGTTTGGATTGTCTCCAGCGCCCCTCCGGGGCCGGAAGGGACAGCGAGGCTGGCCGGGCCTATCGCCGTGGTGCCAGACACTGCGGGAAAGATGACCGTCTGCTGCTCGGCCACGTGATACGTCTGACCCGACGAGATGACATCGAATTGCACGGGGTCAAGCTCCGTGGACTTCCAGAATCCAGTGAAGGTAGGAGGGTTGTACGACGGCAACTGCTGCAGCGGGGGCTTGCTATAGTACCTGAAGGTATAAACGACCTGCTCACCTATGAAAGGAGTCAGGTTGTCGACGACCGCCTCTGCGAAATAGTCCTGGCCCGCCAGGCCCTCGGGCACAACGAAGGCGGCCCTGCTCCCGGGCAGTCCGCCGGATTCGAATACCTCTACCTGAATGGGCTCCGTAGCGAAATTCGTGCTTCCGACCCATACCTCGATGGCGCCTATCGTCAGCTGGCCCACCTTGGTAGCCCTGAAACGATACTTGTGCAGCGACTCCGTAGTCGGTTGGCCCTGTGCTATGCCGATCTGCCTCGTCACCGTGGATTCCACGAGGTCGAGTCCCTCTATCTGGGGTAGTATGGGCGGGGACACTTCCCCGGTGCCTCTCACTCGGACCGTGAGCTCGAGCTCCTCTCCCACGGACAGGCTGCTGCGGTCCAGCTCCACCGAGATCGCCGGCTCCTGGGCAACCGCAGTGGAGTTTCCCGAGGCAAATAACGCCACGGCCGGCAGGACCGAAAGCAATATGTATAGTGAAATTCTCTTGATATTGATCACGCGTTCACCAATCACGCAGAGGAGGGTCTTTTTGGACGATCAGGACCTGCTGCAGGTGGCCTCTCAGCGTTTGAGTCTCCCTGCCTACCGAATCCAGGAGCTGCCTCGCCTGGTCCTCTGAAAATATCGGGATCTCCGCACCCTCGGTCTCCGTGGACTTGTCCTGGTCTTTGTCTTCTTCCTGTGCGGGAAGCAGGTTAGAGGGAGCGGGCTCCTCCTTTTCGTTTTCCTCCTCGTCCTGCGCCTCCTCGGGGCTCCGCTCTTGCAGCTGCTCGTTGGTCTGCTCGCTTTCGCCCGTCGGTGAGAACCTTTGAAGCCGATTAAAGGCAAGCTCCAGGTTGTATTTCGCATCCATATCGCCGGGGTCCATCCGAAGCGATTCCCGATATGCTTCTACCGCCCTTTCGAATTGCAGGCTCTCGTAATACACGTTCCCGAGGTTAAACAGGCTCTTTTGGGCAAGACCGTCGTCACCCTTGGCGGCCGCCTCCAGCAGACTCTCCTGGGCTTCGACGAATTCCCTGGACTTGAAGTAGGCGTTCCCGACGTTATAGCTCAGCTCCGCCACCTCCGGTGCGACCTCTCCGGCACGGCTGTATGCGCCGATGGCACCCTCGAAGTTGCCCGAGCGAAATTCTCTGTCTCCCGCGGCAATGGCGTCGGACACGACGTTTCCGCAGGCCATCACGACCAGACCGGTGAACACAGCGATGGACAAAACA
>JADFQF010000256.1 GCA_022561955.1 Chloroflexota bacterium
GATAGTCGTCAACGGTGCGGTGGCGATCGTCCGCCTGGTCTCTGATGTCGTGCAGCCCTACCTCTATTAGGCCTTTTCCGATGGCGCGGGAAAGAATGCTTTCGGAGAGCGGCCCCTGGAAAATCCCGGGAAAGAGGGTGAGAACGTGAAAGCGCATCGCGGACTATCCCGTCGGATGGCCGCGCCGGCCCTTGACCATCTCCAGGCCGTGGGGAATGGCTTCCAGCGCCACCTCCAGGGTCTCCCGGACGGCCTTGGGACTGCCGGGAAGATTGACGATGAGACAGCCGGACCGGATGCCGGAGACCGAGCGGCTCAGCATGGCCAGGGGAGTGTTCTTAAAGGTCTGGACTCTCATGGCCTCGGCGATGCCGGGCACCTCGATATCGAGCACCGCCTTCGTCGCCTCGGGGGTTACGTCTCGTGGTCCCAGGCCGGTGCCGCCGGTGGTCAGAATCAGATCGAACTCGCCTCCATCGCACCAGTCACGCAGCCGGCCCGATATCAGGTCCTCCTCGTCGGGCACGATTTCCCGACGAAGCTCCCGGAAATCTTTCCCGGCCATCATCTCGCTGATCACGTCTCCACTGGTATCCTCACGCTCTCCCTTGGAGCCCGCGTCGCTGATCGTAAGTATTGCGAGTCTAAAAACTGTCTCAGACATCGTTTAACACTGTGGGCATAGACTGGGATTCCTGAGATAAAATTGAATGAAAGAGATGTCTAAAAAACCCTTGCGTCTTGTTTAGGTTCTCTGGGAAACTCAATTAACATGGTGCAACAGGTAACGCCGCCGAGCGGCCACATTGTAACACGCGAGGCGCACCCACAGTACGGCGTCGGTTTTGCATATGTGCGGACGGCCTGAGTTGCACCTGCACATTTCAAACTGAGCCCTCTTTTTGTGATTAGAGGTGGAAATCCATCATACGCCGGTAATGGTCGGCGAGGTCTTGTCCACGCTGCAGATAGACCCCTCGGGCAGCTACATCGACTGCACGTTGGGTGAGGGCGGACACGCGTCGGCGATCTTAGGCGCCACCGACCCACCGCCTCGGCTTCTGGGCATAGACCTGGACATGGAAGCGCTGGAGTCCGCGACGCGAAGGCTGAGCGAGTTCTCAGGCAGCTTCGTAGCGGAGCAGGGGAACTTCGCCGAGGTCGGGGATATTGCCACGAGGCATGAGTTCGAGCGCGCGGATGGGATTCTGTTCGACCTCGGACTCTCTTCCTTGCAAGTCGATACGGCGGCCAGGGGTTTCAGCTTTCGCAAGGAAGCCCGGCTGGACATGAGGTTCGATACCTCGCAAATGCTGACGGCCGCCGAGGTAGTCAACGGCTTCTCGGAGTCCGAGCTGGCAAACGTCATATACCGGTACGGTGAGGAGCGGAGGTCGAGAAGAATCGCCTCCGCAATCGTAAGAAGCCGGCCCTTGGACACCACGACGCAGTTGGCGGAGGTGATTTCCAGGGTCCTGGGCGGGTCGAGCGGGAGAAGAATCCACCCGGCCACGAAGACCTTTCAGGCCATTCGAATGGCGGTAAACGGGGAGTTGGACAACGTCGAGAAGGGCCTTGACCAGGCGATTGAAGTGCTCAGAGAGGGCGGACGAATCGTGGTGATCAGCTATCACTCGTTGGAGGATAGGCTGGTCAAAGGGGTATTCAGGCGTGAGGCGTCGGGCTGCATATGCCCCCCAGAAATACCGATGTGCGTATGTGACCATGAGCCGACCTTACGACTGGTAAGCCGGAAGGTGATCAAGCCCGACCCGGAAGAGATAAGAATGAATCCAAGGAGTCGCAGCGCTCGATTAAGAGTTGCGGAGCGCACTTGAAAACCTACATAAACATCACCGGTTAAGGTCCTTATCCGGACATCAATGGGGTTACCGATCATGATGCATAGAGCGAAAATTCTGACCGCAATCGATATTGGCACGACCAAGGTCTGCACCGTTATAGGCGAAAGGTCTGAAACGGGCAACCTGACGATCCTTGGGCATAGCGTCGTCCCCTGCGAGGGGCTGGTCAAGGGCGTCGTCGAAGATATCGTTGCGACTCAGGTTTCCGTGCGGGCGTCGGTCAAAGAGGCCGAGGGCAAAGCAAGTGTAAAGGTAGGCGCCGCTTACATTGGCATTACAGGCTCCCACGTCTCCTTCGAGAACCGGAGCGACGTTCTGAGCTGGGTCGGTCAGCACGGTGTAATCACGTCGGACGACCTTACGCAGGTGCCCGACAACGTCGCGCAGTACAGCAAAGGAATCGGACGAAAAGTCCTGCACGCCATACCAATCAGCTATTCCTTGGACGGGCAGCCAGGCATCAAAGACCCGCTGGGCATGCACACTCGACGGCTGGAGGTAAAGACCCACGTAGTTACCGGAGCGGCCGCGCCAATGGAACAGCTCGTGAAGGCGGTCGAGGGCACGGGCATCAGGGTCGAGGGACTCGTGCTCGAATCCCTGGCCAGCAGCGAGGCCGTGCTCACGCCGATGGAGAAGGCGGGAGGCTGCGTTCTCATCGACATCGGCGGCGGTACGACGGAGGTCATCGCTTACCGTGCCGGCAGCATGTACTACACATCGGCCATTCCGGTGGGCGGATTCCAGTTCACCAACGACATCTGCCTGACCTACAACACTCCCTACGACTGCGCTGAAGAGGCTAAACTGAACTTTGCCAGCACGGAGCCGGACTCGGTGAGGCCCCACGAGGAGTTCACCCTGGAGATAGTCGGGCGTTCGACCACGCTGACGTTACCCAGGCGCGACCTGTGCCAGCTAACGCGGGAACGGGCCCAGGAGCTGGCGAGACTAATAGCCCTAAAGCTGCGAGACGCCGAGATTGCCGACCTGTCCGAGGTGAATCTGATTCTAACGGGTGGCGCCGCCAAACTCGCGGGCTTCGAAGCGATGCTCAAGAAGATTCTTACCCCCAGAGTAAGGATCGGTTCGCCCATGCCTCTGCCGGGAATGCTCGAGGAGCTGCAGCAGCCCGATTTCGCTACCTCCGTGGGAATACTTTTGTGGGCGGCGGAGCAGAAATCCAAAGAGGCCACCAACGGCACGAATGGCAACGGTGCTTCTCATTCGGAGAGGGAGCCCGTTGGAAGCGGTTCGGGAGTATCCAGAATTCTGAATCCCTTCAAGTGGGGATCGAGATAAGACGCGCATGGGCGGGGCGCGAAATAAGCCGCCCGGCATATCATTCAAGCTGTATCTTGCCCCGGCAAGCGTCGCGGTAACTGGTACAAACCTAGGGAGGGTCTAATGGCCGTCAACAGCAGGGAGCCGGATGGAATCGCGAACATAAAGGTCATCGGCGTCGGTGGTGGTGGGTCCAACGCCGTCTCACGCATGTTCCGAGAGCGCGTGCCCACAGTCGAATACATGGTGGTGAATACGGACGCTCAGGCGCTGGTGCGATGCGATGTGCCGCTCAAGATTCGCATAGGCGACCAGCTTACGTCCGGTAAGGGCGTCGGAGGCAACCCGGACCTCGGCATGAGGTCCGCCGAGGAGAGCAGGGAAGAGCTCTACGAGGCGGTCCGAGACGCGGACATGATATTTGTAGCGGCCGG
>JADFQF010000257.1 GCA_022561955.1 Chloroflexota bacterium
TAGCTTCCCCGCGCTGTTCCTGAGCTCGTCGATGGCCCTGTGTCGCAGGTAGTCCTCCAGGACCCTCTGGACGGCCTTGCTTCTGCTCTTCTCCCCCGTGGCCTTGACCACGGCGCCGAGGAGACGTTCGTCGATATCCAAAGTCGTGCGCATCAAATAGCCTCATCAAATAATGACATCAATATATTACATCACTTTGATGCGTCACGCATTGAATCAATAAACCGGTCAAAGACGTACACGTTGTCCAGCGGCCCGGGCGAGGCCTCGGAATGGTATTGAATGCTCATGATCGGCAGCGACTTGTGCCTCAAGCCTTCGACGGTATCGTCGTTGAGGTTGACGTGGCTCACCTCCACCTCCGAGGGCAGGCTGTCCGCGTCGACGGCGTACCCGTGGTTCTGCGCGGTGATATGCACCAGGCCCGTCTCCAGGTCCTTTACGGGGTGGTTGGCCCCGCGATGACCGAACTTCAGCTTGAAGGTCTTGCCGCCGAAGGCCCTGCCCAATACCTGGTTTCCCAGGCAGATGCCGAAGATGGGCAGCTTGCCTATGAGGCCCTTGGCCGTCTCGACGGTGTAGTCCAGCAGCTCAGGGTCTCCGGGGCCGGGCGAGAGCATGACCCCGTCGGGCTTGCGCGCCAGGATCTCTTCCGCCGAGGCCGTGGCCGGCATGGCGATGACCTCGCAACCCTTGGAGCGCAATATGCGAAGTATGTTGTATTTCAGTCCGTAGTCGGAGATGAGCACCCTGTATCTGGTCTTGGGCGCCGTGGTGTCGGGCAGCGGGCTGTCCCAGTCATAGGGCTTTTCGGTGCTCACCTGTCGGACGAAGTCCAGCTCCCCGTAGCTCGGCATATCTTTCAACCGCTTGAGTGCGCTCTCGGGAGACTCGTCGACCGCTATGATGCCCATCATGACCCCCTGGCTCCTGAGACGGCGGGTGATGGCCCGCGTGTCCACCCCGCTGATGCCCGCGATGCCCTGCGCCGCCAGGAAGTCGTCCAGGTTCGTCGTGCTCAAGGAGTGGCTGGGCCTCAGGCTGTGCCCTCTGACGACGAAGCCCGACACCTGGACCTTACGCGACTCGAAGTCGCGCTCGTTGATGCCGTAGTTGCCCTGCAGCGGGTACGTCGGCACGACGATCTGCCCGGCGAAGGACGGGTCGGTGAGCATCTCCTGGTATCCGGTCATGGACGTGGCGAAGACGACCTCGCCGTGGGCCGAGGTCTGCGCACCAAAGGCGTGGCCCTTGTAGGCCGAGCCGTCTTCCAGAACGAGTTGAGCGGTTTTAGTCATGTAATAATTAAATTCCTCGTTCCAAAGGGAGGGCGCGTGAGCGGATCTGACCCTCCGTCACGCTCATGATGAATCCACTTTGCAGAAGGTCCTCATGCTCCTCCAATATTATGGCCATATACTGATTTAACGAGTCAGGCCGCATATTACGCAGGCGAAAGATAATGACGCTGGGCAGGTGGGCGGCACTGGCTGCGATGAGTTCGCCAAAGCCGAGGTCGTGGGTAAGCAGTATTCGATCTTCGCTCCTTGCTTTTTCGAGAATTTCTGAATCGGGTAATCGACCAAGATTCTGGTCATTCAAATGAGTCGCATCGTGACCAGAATCCTGTAAATATGCTACCGTCCCCGGCGAGATGCCCATGTCTGCGAGAAACCTCACGCCGACGCAGGCTCTAATGGAATAATCGATTCATCGGCGAGCCATGCGGCGTACTGCAGCGCCTGGCGGATATCGTCAGTCTCCAAGTATGGGTATTCGGTCAAGATGTCATCAGTGGACATGCCGTTCGAGACCAGGTTCAAGACCAGCGCGACAGTAATGCGCATACCCCTCACGCAGGCGCGGCCACCCATTACCTTCTGGTCGAACGTAATTCTGTCGAATCCCAGCATATTCATATCACCCGATTCATCTTATGCGGAAGCAAACGGCCGGGGCGTTTCAAAGGGACCCGTCTGCCCAAGGCCATCGCTCGCAATAACCCAGCGTGAAGCGACTCCATCAGATACGGTTACTCTTGTGCTTCGTAGACGACCTCGCCGCCGAAGATCGTTGTCACCACCCGGCCCTTTAGCGTCGTGCCGTCCAGGGGAGTGTTCTTGCCCTTGGACACGAAGCTCTCAGCGTCGACTATCCACTCGGCGTCGAGGTCGAAGATGGTGATGTCGGCGGGTGCGCCCTCTTTTAGAGTACCCAGGTCGGGCCTGCCGAGAAACCTCGCCGGACCTGTCGTCAGCTTTTCGATGAGCAGAGGCAGCTCTACTCGACCGGCGTGGACGAGGCCCATGAGCGAGCCCAGGGCCGTCTCCAACACGCTGATGCCGAAGGCCGCCTCCTGAAAGGTGCACAGCTTGTCGACGCGGTTGTGCGGCGCGTGGTCGGTGGCTATGGCGTCTATCGTGCCGTCCTTGAGGCCCTCTACCAGCGCCTCTACGTCGGCCGTTGCCCGCAGAGGAGGGTTGACCTTGGCCCTCGTCTCATAGGCTCCGGCGGTCAGAGGGGCGAACCTCTTCTCTGACTGATGATTGGTATCTTCGGCCCCGGAAAGGCCGAGTACGGCCTCGTCGCTCAGTGTCAGGTGATGGGGCGTCACTTCGCAGGTCACGTTCAGGCCGCGCTCCTTCGCCTGCCGGATCAGTCCCAACGAGGCCCCGGTGCTGAGATGGGCCGCGTGAAAGCGGCCTCCCGTCAGCTCTGCCAGCGCGATGTCCCGGGAGACCATGATGTCCTCGGACGAGTTGGGGATGCCCTTGATGCCGAGCCGGTTGGACACCCAGCCCTCGTTCATGGCGCCGCCCTCGAATAGTGCGTGATCTTCGCAGTGGTTGATGATGGGCAAGCCCTGTGCGGAGCTGTAGCTGAGGGCCTGACGCATGATATTGGAATCGGCGACCGGGTTGCCGTCGTCACTGAAACCGATAGCGCCCGCGTCGGCAAGCTCCCCCATTTCGGCAAGCTCTTTCCCATTGCCCCCCTTGGTTACGCAGCCGATGGGCAAGACCCTGACCGCGCCCTCATCGCGCGCCTTGCGGAGGACGTACTCGACCACCGCCCAGGAGTCCATGGCGGGATTCGTATTGGGCATGGCGCAGATGGTAGTGAAGCCGCCCTTGGCTGCGGCGCGGGTGCCGGTGGCGATGGTCTCCTTGTCCTCGAAGCCCGGCTCCCGAAGGTGGCAATGCAGGTCGATAAAGCCGGGGCACACCACCTTGCCCGAGGCGTCGATAACCTCGGCATGCTCGGGCTGGGGAATATTTTCCGCGACCCCGCGAACTACTCCATCCTCAACGAGAACGTCGCCGATCTTGTCCATGCCTTGGCCGGGGTCGATTATCCGGCCGCCCCTGATTAGAAGCTGTCCCATTCGTTCACTTCCCGCGCCCGTTCAGGTGGGCGCCCTGCTCGATATCGCAGTCGCCATCCGGCGATTTTTCACCCGCTCGGTCATGACAGGACAGCCAGCCTGGCTAGGATTTCGGTTACGTGTGAGTACACGGAGACCCCTCCATTCCGGTCCCACCATTTGTGCTCCACGACATCCTGGTCCGTAGCCACG
>JADFQF010000008.1:0-12985 GCA_022561955.1 Chloroflexota bacterium
GATAATCGGCGCTGTGCTCAATTACGTCCCTCAAATCCACGATTTCGTTCGATCCGAATATAGATCTAAAATTTTGACCCCTTTGGGCCAACTCCCCCCGCAATAGCTGCGATTTCATCAATGCCTTGATATGCTGGTCGATTTTGCGAAGGCAAATTGCAATCTCATGGGCGTCGGCGGGTGTCTGGTAGAGAGCCGAGCGTAACACCTTAACTTGTTGCCTAGTCAAGTGTGAAAGATCGAGGCTGTGTATTAATTCGAGCTACTTCTCCAGGGAACGAGAAAGATCGTTAGCGGACTTGTCGAGGATATTAATCCATTTCCACAAGGCCCGAACGATTCGCTGTGTTTGTTCGTCATTCAGAGTCACTGACATCGCCTACTTTTCGGCCCCTGCGTGCATTGAGAACATATAACCTACAACCCCCGACGCTCCGCCATGAGCTTACGCAACTCCTCGTTCTCGGCGGTGAGCCTCTGTATGTCGGCCTCGGATGTCCTCAGCCGCTCCAGGAGGTTCATGACGACCTCTACGCCCGCCAGGTTGACTCCGAGGTCGTCCATCAGGTTCCTGATCTGCCTGACCCTCTCCACGTCGTTTTGCGAATAGACGCGCTGGTTGCCCTTGGACCGCGCCGGCTCCACGAGGCCGATGCTCTCGTAGTACCGCAGGGTCTGCGTGCGCACCCCCAGCATGCGCGCGGCCACGCTGATTATGAAGATGGGTTCGTCTCGGCCAAATAGGCTTTCCACTAACATATGCTCTAACCCTCGCCGCCGGAGCGCAGACTCCTGAACTTATCGATCAGCTCGCGCTCCTCGTCCGTCAGCCCCTCGGGAAGTGTAGGGCGGACCGCCACGTACAGGTCGCCGTGGTCGTCGGGCGAATTCAGCTTCGGCATGCCCTGGCCGGACAGCCGAATGTTCTGCCCGCTGTTGCTTTCCGGCGGGATCGTAAGCCTGACCTTGCCTCGCATCGTCTGGACCTCGATCTCTCCGCCCAGAATTGCGTCTTCGAAGGGTACATCGGCCTCTGTGTAGAGGTCGTTGCCCTTTCTGGTGAACCTCGGATGCGGCGTCACCGTCATCTTCAGAAATAGCTGGACCTCTTTGTCCACACCGATGTGCACGGTGGAACCGGTGTCCACGCCGGGCGGAATCGTGACCTCGATGCGCCTCTCCTCTCCGATAGCCGGTACGCGTACGAGACGCCTGGCCCCCGCGAACGCCTCTTCGAGCGACACCGAGACGGCCACGTCCACGTGCGATGCGGTGGCGGCGCGGGCACGGCGGCCGAAGCCTCCCAGGGTGGTGCCGAACAGGTCCCCCAGATCACCGTATGAGCCAAGGTCGAAGCCGGCAACTCTGCCCGACGGGCCGTCGCCCCAGGCGTACCGCCGCGCGCCGCCTCGGCTATCATACGCGTCGGCGTTCTTCCACTGATCGCCGTACTGGTCGTACTTTCCGCGCTTGTCGGCGTCGGACAGGACCTCGTAGGCCTCGTTAATCTCCTTGAACTTCGCCTCGGCCTTCTCATCGCCGGGGTTCAGGTCCGGGTGATACTTTCGCGCGAGACGTCGAAAGGCCTGCCGAATCTGTTTCTCGTCGGCATCCTTTGATACACCCAATAACTGGTAGTAGTTCGCCATCTCGCACTCGCGTATTTCGCTACATTTAATCAATGCTATAGTAACATATGTCAAGTGGCTGCACAACTATACTTTATGTATTTACTATAAGTTACTTGACTTTAACGAATCACCTGACATATAATAACTTCGAGCGGTGGAGTGAGTTGCTTCACCTCAAAGAGCAATTGGATTTTAGTCTAAACAGGAGGACCGACAATGCTGCAGAGATGGGAACCCTTCCGAGAGCTAAGGAGAATGGACGAGATGATGAACCGACTCCGGAGAGGCCACTGGGGACACGCTCCTAGTGGATTTGAGAGGTGGGCGGTACCGCTGGACGTGGTCGAGGAGGACGACAAGATCATCGTCCGAGCCACGTTGCCGGGTGTCAAGCCCGAGGATATCGACGTCACCCTCGAAAACGACGTGTTGACAATTAACGCTGAGACCAAGGTCGAGACCGAGGACCGCAGAGAGAACTACCTCGTGCGGGAGCGCAGGGCCGGCAAGTTCCATCGCACGCTCCGCCTACCGGATACGGTGGATAGCGAGAAGGTGGACACGAAGTACGAAAACGGCATCGTGGAGATAACCTTCCCCAAGGCCGAAGCGAAGAAGGCCCGGCGGCTCAGCATCAAGGCGGCCTAGGCAGCCACCTGAAGGCAAGCTCGTACACGGGGCACGGGCTCGAGGACCGCACAGCCCACAAGGCGACCCGGAGGTCTTTTACTTCCGGGTCGCTTGCTTATTGTCAGGACCATATGTCACCGCGACCGATTAAGCGGGGCTCGCGTTTCCCATCACGGGCGGGCGAAAGGCACGACACGCGTCTCCAAAGGCTGTTGGTGACCGGTGCTTGCTGCTATAATTTCGACTGTAGCAGAGGGAAGCATATGAGAATCTATACGAAAACCGGCGACCACGGTGAGACGCGCCTTCTCATGGGCGGCCAGGTCCCCAAGAACCACCCAAGGTGCGAGGCCTACGGCGAGGCGGACTTCGCCACATCCGCGATGGGGATGGCCCGGGCCATCTCGTCCAACATTCGCGTGAAAGACGCCCTCCTCAAGACCCAGCGCGAGATGTTCACGGTGATGTCGGAGCTTGCCATCGAGTCGGACCGCTACCACCACTTCAAGGAAAAATATAATACGATAACCGAGGAACACGTCACCCATGCGGAGCGGCTCATTGACGACATGAAAGAAGAGGTCGAGCTGCCGCCCAAGTTCATCATTCCCGGGGCTTCGCCGGCCTCGGGCGCCATAGACCTTGCCCGCAGCGCTCTTCGGTCTGCCGAGAGACGCATAGTGGAGCTAAATCAGAAGTTTCCCCTGGACAACGATCAGATTCTTCCCTACGTCAATCGCCTGGGAGACCTGCTCTTCATGCTGGCCAGGTACGAGGACAAGGACCTCCCTATGGACATCGTGACGGGCACGAGAATCGAAGATAGTGAAGATGAGCAGAGCTCCTAGAATCGCCATAGTCGACTACCAGGCGGGCAACGTCCGCAGCGTGCAGAAGGCGCTGGAGAAGTTCGGGGCCTCGCCCGTAATCACCGGCGACCCGGATTATATCAACGAGGCGGACGGTGTCGTGTTTCCAGGGCAGGGCGCATGCGATTCTTCGATGAGGAACCTCAGGCGGCAGGGCCTGGAGGCTCCCCTCAAAAACAGCATCTCGAGCGGCAAGCCCTTCCTCGCGGTCTGCATCGGGCTTCAGCTTTTGCTGGAGGACTCCGACGAGGGTGATGAGCCCGGCCTTGGGGTCATTAAGGGGCGGGTTCGGAGTCTGCCCACCGGCCAAAAGATACCCCACATGGGATGGAACCAGGTCCACTTTAACAATAGCCACCCGGCCCTGGACGGCGTGCCCAACGACTCTTATTTTTACTTCGTGCACAGCTACTATGCCGACCCCGAAGATTCGGGAATCGTCGCGGGTACGACGAGCTACGGACTGGAGTTTTGCAGCGCAGTCGCGTGGGACAACGTGCTGGCAGTCCAGTTTCACCCCGAAAAGAGTGGCTCAGTCGGCCTTCAAATCTACAGCAACTTTGCTAAGCTGGTAGAGTCGTCCATGTCGAAGGCGTCGTGGAGGTAATCCCGGCCATCGACCTCAGAGGAGGAAGGTGTGTCCGGCTGTACCAGGGTGACTACGACAGGGAGACCGTGTTTTCGGACGATCCGATGGAGGTCGCCAGGCGCTGGGTGGGCCTGGGAGCCCGCAGGCTCCACGTCATAGACCTGGATGGGGCCAAGTCCGGAGAACAGCCGAACGCCGAGGCGGCGTACAGGATCGCCGGCGAGGCAGGCGTCCCCGTACAGCTGGGCGGCGGCATCAGGAGCGTCGAGTCGGCGAGGCAGGCCATAGAGCGGGGAATTGATCGGGTGCTTCTAGGCACCGCCGCGATCGAGGAGCCGGACCTGCTGCGTAAATTGGTAGACGAGCTTGGCCCCGAGCGGGTCGTGGTAACCGTGGACGCAAGAGACGGGAAGGTGGCGTTAAAGGGTTGGACCGAGACGTCCGAGGTGGAGGCGGAACAGCTCATAATGGATATGCGGGTAGCCGGAGTTAGCCGCTACCTCTACACAGATATTTCGAGAGACGGTACACTAACAGAGCCCAACTTCGACGCCCTGGAGAGACTGACGACTATATCGGACGTCAAGATAATTGCGGCGGGGGGCATATCCTCGGTGGAGCACCTGTCGCGTCTCCGTGATATCGGAGTTGAATCCGCCGTCGTAGGCACGGCTATCTACACAGGTGATATTGATCTGGGCGAGGCGGTAACGGCACTTGGGGCCGCCTAGAAATTGACATACGGGTTAAGGGAGAGTTAATTCCATGACACAGGAAACGCAGGTGAAGGACGACGTTAACCAGCCGAAAGAGGACGACGACCCATTTCAGAAGTTGGACCCGTATCGAGTCATGTCGATCATACCTCTTATCCCTTATCAGGTGATCGCGGATGTGGGCTGCGGCGTTGGGAAATTTACGATACCCCTGGGTAAGTACGTCTTCAACGGCAAGGTCCATGCCCTGGACTCCGATAAGGCGTCACTCGATGCGGTCGCCGAGCAGTCCAAGCTGATTCGCCTCAGCAACATTGAATATGGTGAGCTGAAGAACGACAAGCTTCCCCTCGATGACAATAGCGTAGATGGAGTCTTCGCCGCGTTCTCGCTCCATAAGGCCTCGAATACAAACGATCTTCTAGGCGATGCTTACCGATGTCTGCGCAAAAGCGGCTGGTTCGTGATCCTGGAGTGGCACAGGAAACGCACGAAGGACGGACCCTCGGTGCGAGACCGGCTGGACGAGCCCAAGCTTATCGAATCGGCAAAGAAGATCGGCTTTAGGCTGACATCCAGGCATGATATGAACGACCAGCACTACATGGTCGTCATGAGAAAGTAGGGTCCGCGACTTGCCATGCTCACGAAGCGCATAATACCGTGCCTGGACGTCGATCGAGGCAGGGTCGTAAAAGGGGTGAGCTTCGTCAACATTCGCGACGCGGGCGACCCGGCCGAGCTGGCCCGTTTCTATGATCAGCAGGGCGCAGACGAGCTGGTCTTCCTCGACATCACCGCCAGCTCCGACGATCGCGAAATTATGGTGGACGTCGTCAAGAAGGTCTCCGAGGAGGTCTTCATACCGCTCACGGTAGGCGGCGGAATTCGAAGCGTAGCCGATGTTCGCCGCATGCTGGAAGCGGGCGCGGACAAGGTCTCCTTCAACACGGCGGCCGTAAACGACCCCTCCGTAATCAAGCAGGCATCGCAGTTTTTCGGCTCGCAGTGCATCGTCGTGGCAATCGACGCCAAGCGGGTAGGGCCCGGCACACAGAGCGACGTGCCGGTCGACCAGGCCGTCCGGGACGTTGCGTTGGACGCAGAGTCGCGTTGGCAGGTCTACGTGCACGGCGGACGAACCCCCACCGGTCTCGACGTCCTGAAGTGGGCCAGGCGTGCCGCCGAGCTAGGGGCGGGCGAGCTGCTGGTAACGAGCATGGACACGGACGGCCAGCTTACAGGATACGACCTGGAGCTTCTTCGGGAGATTTCAGACAGCGTGACGATTCCGATCATCGCCAGTGGTGGGGCCGGCGAGCCTGACCATCTGCTTCAGGCGATCGAGAAGGGCAGGGCGGACGCCGTGCTGGCCGCAAGCATATTCCACTTCGGCACTCACCCCATCGGCGAGGTAAAGGACTACCTGCGGAAGCACGGAGTGCCCGTGCGGCCGGACCCCGAATTTTAGACATCCTTGACAGGTGCGATCATGGTAGTGATTCAACTGGACGAGAAGGGCCTGGTGCCGGCCGTGGCGCAGGACGTCAACAGCGGAGAGGTCTTGATGCTGGGGTATATGAACCCCGGCGCATTGAAGCGGACCCTGGAGGGCGGCGAGGTCTGGTTCTACAGCCGCAGCCGCTCAGACCTCTGGCACAAGGGCGAGGTGTCCGGGAACTACATGCACGTCAAGTCCGCCGCGGTGGACTGCGACGGCGATACGATAATCCTCCAGGTGGAGCCCGACGGCCCCATTTGCCACACCGGCAACCAGACCTGCTTCTTTACTCCCATAGAGGACTTCCCGGAGTTCACCCGTACGGAAGAGGGGCCCGGCATTTTGGAGGACCTTTTCGCCGTTATCCAGGACCGCAAGCGAGATATGCCCGAGGGCAGCTACACGGCGCAGCTCTTTTCGGAAGGGCCGAAGAGAATCGCCCAGAAGGTCATCGAGGAGGCCGGCGAGACGGCACTGGCCGCGGCCGTCGGAGACAAAGAGGAGCTGGTCAAGGAGTCCGCCGACCTGCTCTACCACGCCCTCGTTCTCCTTTCGGCGCTTGGAGCGAGGCCCGAGGACGTCTGGCGGGAGCTGCGAAGCCGTCAGGGTTGACCGGTCTCGTCCGCACTGGATTCCGCTGCGCCATACTCTGATTCAACCAGGGCAATCCCCTTATCGTCCACTTCCAGCGTGCGCCTCATGGCAGTTATGGCGATTTCGATCTGGTCGTCTTCCGGCTCCCTGGTGGTGAGCGCCTGAAGCGCGAGACTAGGTCCGCTTATCAGGCCTACGAGGGGATTTCCGGAATGCCTCCCGCTTAGCCTGATGAGCTCGTAGCTCACGGCCGCAATGAAGGGCATCAGCACTATCCTGGAGGCGATCAGCCACCAGAGCGGCTCTCTGCCCACGACCACGAATACTATTATGGCCACGACCATTACGACCAGCAGGAATGCCGTTCCACACCTGGGATGGGCCGTGGAATATTTCCGCACCGATTCGAGCGACAGCACTTCGCCGCGCTCTTGAGCGTGCACGGTCATATGCTCGGCGCCGTGGTACATGAATACGCGACGAATGTCGCTCATCCTGCCGATCAGCAAGATGTAAGCCAGGAAAATGACGAGCCTGATCAGCCCCTCGGCGATGTTAGTCGCATAGCTGGACCCCAGAGCGCCCTCGAGGCCGCGGCTGGCGAAAACAGGCACGAGAAAGAAAAGCCCAATGGCGAAGAGCAGCGACACCAGCGTCATGGTGACCATGGAGACCTTGCCGATCTCCTTGCCCTCCTCCTCAATGCCGACGTTGGCCGAGTAGCTCAGGGCGCGCATTCCGAGGATAAGGGTCTCGATCAGGGCTATGACGCCGCGCACGAGCGGGACCTGTCTGAGGCGGCCAGTGAACAGCGGAGAAAGCCGGCGGCTCTGCAAGGCGATCGTACCGTCCGGCCTTCTCACGGCAACGGACACGTTGGTGCGGCCGCGAATCATCACGCCTTCGATTACGGCCTGCCCGCCGTATGTATGGCCGCGCTCCGTGCTCATCGAGCCTCCCGTCTCCAACCTGGGCTTCTCTGGGAGTCAAAATTGAGTGCCGCTAAAGATTCCAGCCGGCTTCCCAATCCCTTTATCATAAGAACGATTATCGCCTTAAACAAAACAGGGGCAAGCTAGGCTCACCCCTGTCTGACTGATTCACTGATGGACTACTCGCTTAGACTAAATCTGCGCCTGAGCCGCTCAACCCTACCCTCTGTGTCCACGATTCGCTGCTCGCCCGTGAAGAAGGGGTGGCACTGGTTGCAGATCTCCACCCGAAGCTCCGGCTTGGTAGACCCGGTGGTGTAGACCGCGCCACAAGAGCAGACCATGCGGGCCTCGGGGTGGTACTCAGGATGTATGCCTTGTTTCATTTCTCTCTTAACCTCCCGTCGCGGGATAAACGCTGGCGCGCTTTTTGGAGCGCGTCTTGTGTTCAAATTTCACTACGCCGTCGATAAGGGCAAAAAGCGTATGGTCCTTTCCAAGTCCCACATTGCTGCCGGGATGAATCCTGGTCCCGCGCTGCCTGACAAGTATCGAGCCCGCGGAGACTAGCTGGTTATCGTACCTCTTCACGCCCAGCCGCTTTGAGTTGCTGTCGCGGCCGTTTTTAGTGCTGCCGCCGCCCTTCTTATGTGCCATGACGAATACCCCTACTAATGTGAGATGTCGGTTATACGCAATTCGGTGTATTGCTGCCGGTGTCCGTTCTTTCTGCGGTACCGGGTCTTCGCCTTATACTTGAAGACGATGATTTTTTTGGCCTTTCCTCGGCCCAGTATCTCGGCGGTGACCTTGGCGCCGGCGACGGTCGGGCTTCCCAACGTCACCTCGCCCTCGTCCGACACCATCCTCACGTCCTCCAGTTCGACGAGGTCGCCCTCATCCCCGGATAGATTCTCCACCCGAATCGTATCGCCCGGCTGAACGCGGTACTGTTTTCCGCCTGTATTTACGATCGCATATGTAGTCATTTCGAAATAACCTCGACTACCAATTCTATGGGTTGCACGGCATCTTCGTCAAGGGAATCAGGCTGCGGGTCACACGCAGTAAACGATTCAGAGAACCGCCGCTTCGTGACCGTGTCGCATGTGAGAAGGGACCAATAGATTCGCCGAAGACCATTGTGCGGGCGGCTCTGTTCAGGAGCAGTTGAAAAGGAATATTAAAACATGATCAAGGAGTGGCCGGGGCTATTCGTATTTCAACGTAGATGCTCTAGGAAATCGTCAAGTGAAATGTCCAGTAATCGAAGAATGCTTCTCAAAGTTCCCCGCGGGATTTCCTTTTTGCCCAAGACAACTGGTGCAGACAACGTGCGACCACTTGGATGATTTCTATGATAAGAAAGATGGCTGCCACTCCTGGCCTTGCCGGGTTGACAGCCAAACCGTTCCAGCGCCCTGCATACCTGATCGCTGGAACATAAAGGATATTGTGCCATCGGAATTTACACCAGGACAGGCACTGGTCGTTGATATGCAGTAAATATTTTTTTAGGTTGTACCCTGATCGTTACTTCCACGTCTTCGTTGAAAGAGGAAGGGATGTCAATACGTATATTGCGCTCACGAAAGACGCGCAGAAACTCGCCCGTCTCTACTAGAGCATTGATATGTACCTCAATGGCATCGCCCAAATTCTCTAGGGCCTCCTCTGCGGTATCTCCGCAGCTAGATGTCCCCAGCTCCCGACAATAAGACACATACTGGTCACCTTCCTTTTCGGCAACTCCAGTAAGTGTGACGACGCCTTTCCATTGCTCTTTCGTTATGCTTTCCGTCGCCATCGCCGTCCCTCCCTCAACATGGAAACCAGTGACACCACTTGTATCACGGAGCTTTCCGTATTGCCAATGTAGTGTAAAGAAATTAATTGTACTCAGTTCTGGTGAGTTCTGCGTGAAGTTTTCATGAACTTCCCGTTAACTCATCTAGAACGTAGCCCTATACCAACTCCCTAATATGGTGGACGCATATTCAAACTAGGACACCATCAACCAACCGGAGCCGCCTCTTTGGCAGAGCCGGAAAACACCTTTTCCGGGCGCCAGCTCGCCAGCGTCGCGTCGAAGGTCAGGATGGCGATGAAGCGTCCGTCGACGCTGTAGGCGCGGCACTTCTCGTTTGCGCGGCCGTTGGGTATGCCCAGGCCCTGGGGCAGCGCCCGGCCATTTCGCACCATATCCTCGATCTTGCTTCCGACTATCGTAGCCCGCATGGAGCTCAGGACGACGTCGGGCGGATTCAGCATGTCAGGCCAGTCCGAACTCGAGAAGGCGTCTTCGGCGTCTTCCAGAGAGATTGCCTCCTCGACCTTGAAGGGACCGCTCTTCGTGCGGATGAGGCTCTTGAGATGCCCTCCGCATCCCAACGCCTGACCGAGGTCGAAGGCCAGGGACCGCATGTAGAAGCCCTTGCCGCACGTTACGAGCACCCTCGCCACATGGCCTCGTAGCTCTAGCAGATTGATGTCGTATACCTGGACCCGCCTGGGCTCGCGCTCGACTTCGATTCCGGCGCGGGCGAGCTCGTACAGACGCTTGCCGTCCTTTTTCAGCGCGCTGTACATGGGCGGCACCTGCTCGATGCTTCCCTCAAACGACTTCAACTCCGTCAGGATATCGCCTTCCGAGAGGTCGCCGGGGTCGCACCGCGACAGGACTTCTCCCATGGCGTCGTACGTGTCGGTCGTGACGCCCAGCTCTATCTGGGCCTCGTACTCTTTGCGCCCGTCGTTGAGATACTGCGTCACCCTGGTCGCCTGCCCGATGCAGACGGGGATTACGCCCGTGGCGATAGGGTCGAGTGTGCCCGCGTGGCCAACCCGCTTCTGGCCGCAAGCCCGCTTTACTCGCCGCACGACTTCCATGGAAGTGATGCCATAGGGCTTGTCTATGTTGAGGATTCCGTGCATGCGCAAGCCTCTGATAAGGCTAGGGTGTGGTCTGGTCCGGGCTATCGCTTGCCATGGCTTCGTCTATGAGCCCGATCGTTTTCGCGGCCTTTTCAATCGAGTCGTCGATCTCGAATACGAGAAACGGCATGTATTTGAAGTCAATACCCTTCTTGACGGACCTGTTGATAAACCCTGAGGCCGATGTGAGCGCCTCCAGGGACTTCTGCTTCTGCCCGTCGTCTCCCAGCACGCTTACGTAGACCTTGGCGTTTCGAAGGTCGGAGGAGGTCACGACGCGGATCACGCTGACGACAGATGACAGTCGGGGGTCGCTGAGCTCGGTAACCAGGACCTCCCCGATTCGTTCGCGAAGCAGGGCGTTCACGCGGTCCATTCTTCTTGCAGCCATACGCCGTTTCTATCCGATATTAGCGATTTTCGCACGCAGCTAGGCTCACTGTCGGGCCGCCGTGGAACTCAGCTATGGGGTTCCGTCAGTCATAGAGACTCTGGCTACGAGCGCGAGGAACGCTATCTGACGCGCTCCGACCTGTGGGCTTCGATGACGTCGCCCTCTTCAAAATCCACGAACCCCTCGAGGACTATGCCGCCCTCCAGACCCGTAGCTATTTCTCTGACATCGTCCTTGAAATGCTTCAGGCTGGAGATTGCACCCGTGTGCAGGTTCTGACCGCCTCGCAGGACATGGATAATCGAGTCTCGGACGATGTGCCCGTCGTTTACGTAGATTCCCGCGACCTTTGTCCGCCTGCCGACGCTGAAGACGGCGCGTACCGTCGCCTGGCCTTCGACGACGTCTCGATAAACGGGTTCTAGCAGCCCCTTTAATGCGTCCTCGATATCCTCCACCAGGTTGTAGATGATATCGTAGAAGCGTATCTCCACGCCCTCTACGCCCGACAGCTTCTTTGCGCCCGGCTCCAGCCGGCTGTTGAAGCCCACGATTATCGCCTGCGACGCTACGGCCAGCAAGACATCGCTCTCCGTAATCGTGCCGCTTGCCACATGTACGAGGTTGACCCTATATTCGTCCGTGTTCAAGTTGACCAGTGTGCTCTTCACCGCTTCGACGCTGCCCTGAACGTCCGTCTTCACGATGAGGTTGAGAGCCTTGACCTCTCCGGTCGCGAGGCGGGTATGGACATCTTCCATGGTGGGTCCGCCGGCCTTGGCCATCTGGTTCTTCCGCGCCCGCTCCTCCACTATCCGCCGGGCGGTCTTCTCATCGGCCACCACGTCCAATATATGGCCTGCATCGGGCAGTCCGCTCAAGCCCAGCACCTCTGTGGGCGTCGACGGTCCGGCCTCCTTGATCGGCGTTCCCTTATCGTCGAACATCGCTCGTACGCGGCCACGCAGCTCGCCTACAACGAAGTTGTCGCCGATCCTCAACGTGCCCGTCTGCACGAGAACAGTCGCTATGGTGCCCCGGCTCTTGTCGCGTCTAGCCTCCACGACGACGCCCTTGGCGGGCCTATTCGGGTTCGCCTTGAGGTCTCCGACCTCCGACACGACTACGAGGTTTTCCAGGAGCTCCTCGGTGCCGTCGCCGGTCAGGGCGGACACAGGCACCGCAATGACGTCGCCGCCCCATTCCTCGATCAGGAGGTCCTGCTCCGCCAGCTGGCGTTTCACCCTTTCGGGGTCGGCATCGGGCCGGTCTATCTTGTTGATTGCAACTATTATAGGAACGCCCGCGGCCTTGACGTGATTGATGGCCTCGATCGTCTGAGGCATAATTCCGTCGTCGGCCGCGACGACGAGAATTGCTATGTCGGTTAACTGGGCGCCCCTGGCCCTCATGGCCGTGAACGCCTCGTGACCGGGCGTATCGAGGAAGGTGATGGGTTTGCCTTTGTGGTCCACCTGATACGCGCCGATGTGTTGAGTGATGCCGCCTGCCTCGCCGGCGACTACGTTTGTCTTCCTTATGGTGTCCAGCAGCGTGGTCTTGCCGTGGTCCACATGGCCAAGTATGGTCACCACCGGAGGGCGAGTCTCCAGCTGGCTCTGGTCTTCTTCATCCGTGGAGAGGACGATCGATCCGGGGACCGCTTCGGGTTCAAGTGCCAGGACCTCATATCCAAATGCCGGAGCGATTTTAGACACGATGTCGTGCTCTACGACCTCGTTTATTGAATACATGTAGCCACTGCGCATCAGCTCTTTGATGAGCTCGATGGGCGTCGTATGCATCAACTCAGAAAGATCGTAGACGGTTACGGCAGCCGGGACCTCGAGGGGCTCCACCTCTTCTTCAAAGTCTTCGTCTTCTGCTTCTACCAGCTCGTCGTCTTCGACGATCAGAAGATGTTTTTTCATGATTCAAGGCTTCCCAAAAAAAACCAAAGCCTACCAAAATGCCGCAGAAACCTGGGTTTTTTTTATCATTTCCTCGGCGCAAGGAGGCGATCGTTACATTTATTCACATGGCGTTCAAACCTCATTCATTCAACCGTTACGGCGTGCCCCTAAAAATATAAACAACGAAATGGTCCTGGCCGGGATGCGGAAAATTGAAGTCCCGGGCTGGAGAGGCGCCTCCCGAAGGGGATGTTGGAACGTAAAACCAGAGGCGACGATGTC
>JADFQF010000008.1:12995-13911 GCA_022561955.1 Chloroflexota bacterium
GGTATACACTCCGGCGGGCGACGTATTCGCGGAAGAAAGAACACCTTTACGTCCAGGTGGACGGTTTCCCTGAAATTGCCGTTCCCCGGTTCTTCTCCGAAGACGGCCAGACGATGTTGGCGACCGAGGACGGGGTCGAAATTTCACGGCACATGGTTCTTTTGATGTCGAACCTTTCGTCCAGGGTCGAAAAGGCGCTGAATGCCATGGCGGTCCCCGCCGCCGATTAATTCCGGCCCGTTCGGGCGGTTGCCTGTTTCGCCATCCGCCGACCCTTCCTTATTCCCCTGCACCCCCCCCCTCTCCCCCTCCCTCTCCCCCGGGGCGCCTGTCGGCCGGGGGGGGGTGCCGCAAATCCCCCGGCATCCGGTTGCCCAATCAGTTTCCGTGATGGATACTGTGGGCCAATTGCCGGTTTTTAGCAGTGAGGGGAATAAACATGGCCCTAAGGTTTCTTCTGTTCGTTTTGTTGTCCTTGGCGGTTCCGGGAGGGCCTGCCCTGGCGCAATCTTCGGCCAAACCGGAACAGGAATCGCCGGCCGAGATGCTTGAGGATGCGACCCGCACGATCCTCAAGGCTTTTGAATTGATGCTGCGGGCGATTCCTCAATACGAGGCGCCGGAGATTCTGGAAAACGGCGATATCATCATCCGGCGCAAGCGGCCCGAAAAAGAAAAACCGGCACCGGGCGGCGGCAAGACCGAGAAAACAAAAATCTGAACGGGAACGACCATGACAAAAACCGTAAAGACATATTGGCAGAACTTTATTGACGGCAAATGGGGCGATGGCGCCAAGGGTGGCCGCATTACGGTCGAAAATCCGGCCACCGGCGAGATGTTGGCGGAAATCGCCGAGGCCGTCGAAGAGGACGTCAATGCGGCGGTAGGGGACGCCAGGCGGTGTGTCGACTCG